>NZ_JAALDZ010000126.1:0-14513 GCF_014145125.1 Dietzia sp. CQ4
ACCCTGCCACCGCGATCGCGGGCGTGGCCGTGGACCCGCACCTGTGGATCGGTCCCGGCGTGATGGCCACCGCGGCCAACGCACTGGCCACCGCGGCCGACGCCCTGACCACCGCGGCTCTCGCCCGACGCCTCACGGTCCGGGACCTCGAGCACCTCCACGGCGGCGAGGTGGTCGGCGACCTGGTCGCCCGGGCACTCCTGAGGGAAGGCCGGCACGACGGCGCGGACGTGCTCACCGTGCAACCGCCCGTCCTCGCCGCCGCGCTCCGGGCCGGAGCGGACCATCGCCGGCGCCGGGAGACCTACGACGCCGTGCTCTCCCTCCCCGGAGCCACTCGACCGGACCCGCAGATCGTGCTGTGGGCACTAGCCAACGACCCCTCCGCCCACGGCGGGAGCGTGGACGCCCCCTCGGTCCTGGCCGCGGCCCACGCCGCGCTGGATGGCCACGACTACCGCACCGGCGTCGAGTTGTCGGAGTCCACCCAGCGTGCGGGACTGGTGATGACGCCGCTGCAGCAGGCCGAGCTCTTCCTGCTCGCGGGCTCGTGCCTGCGCCTACTGGACAGGCTGCACGAGGCGGCCGACATGTTCGAGCAGTCGCTGGAGTGTCTGCGATCGGCGGCCGGACCGCGCGTATCGGCCGGACTGCGTGCACCCGCGGGGCTCAGTGGTGACGACGACGAGCCGGGTGGCCCTGACTTCACCAGGGTGCTGATCGACAACGTGACAGCCCGGGCGGACCTCGCGCACTACCGCGACAGGGGCCCCGAGAACTCTCTCTCGCTGATCGAGTCGGCCCACGGACTCCTGACGCCGGATCACCCCGCGCATGCGGTGCTGGACGCGCTGGTAGTTGTGCACCTGTCCTACGCCGGTCGCTACCGAGAGGCGGCCCGGGAGTACCGCGAACTCGCCTCGCACGCGGCGGATCCGTCACCCCTGCCGGCCGACCGGGAGCGGCGGATCGAGGCGATCCACGCCCTGGCGCTGGATGCCCTCGGACAGTCCGACGCCGCGCTGGCCGTCCTGCGGCGGCTGGCCCGCCGCTCGCGCACGATGGACCACCAGGCGTGGGCGTCGGAGGAGTACCTCGCGGCGCTGCTCTACGTGGTCCTGCACGGTTTCGGCGTGAACGCGCTGTTCGCGGAGCTCGCGCCCTTCGTGGCGATCGAGCAGGACGACTCCGTGCGCCTGGACCACGGCATGCGCCGGATCGCCGATGCGGAGATCGCCCTGGCCGCAGGTGACCTGCCGTCGGCCATTAGCGCCGCGTCAGATGCACTCGACACCATCGAGGTGGACGGCCCAGAGGACTTCCTCCCACGCGCCATCTCCCTGTGCGCCCTGATCTCGGCCCTGTCCGGGCAGGCCGCGACCGCCAGAGAGCAACTGCAGCGCCTCCGCTCCGTCCACGGGTATGCCAACTCACCGGTCGGGCCGGAGATCCGCGGAGCCGAAGCAGGGGTGATGTTCTGTCTCGACGAGCGCGACCGGGCGCGCGACATCGTCCGATCCCTCATCGACGACGGGCTGCTCGGTGCCGCCGTTCGCGCCGCCCTGGCCGGGGTGCTGATGGCCGACCCCGAGAGCTGCCGGATGGTGGCTGAGCTGGAGGTCAGTGGTGAGGTGCCCGTCCTGGTGCGCGACCTGGCCGCCGCGAACCTGGCGGACAATCCCCGACGACTGCTCGACGCGGCCCAGCGGGCCCGTGGTGTGGGTCTACTCATGGTGGCCGCGGCCGCCGCGGACCGCGCCCGCAGCCTGGCCAGCCCGGGATCTCAACATCACACCCTGGCCGAACGGATGCTCGCGACCACCGAGATCAGCGGGCCGCTGGCCGGCCTCACCGGTCTCGCCGGCCCCGCTCGCTCGGTCCCGCCCGGTGTCACGCTGACCCGCCGCGAGTCTCAGGTGGCCGACCTGGTGGGCCAGGGGTTGACCAACGCCGAGATCGCAGCCGAGCTGCACCTGTCCAAGCGGACCGTGGAGGGTCACCTCAACCGGATCTACACCAAGACCGGCACCCGACTGCGAGGGTGAACGGAAGACCGAGTCGAGGTGTGAGCATGCGTCAGTCACAAGAGAATTCAGCGCCCGGCGATCCGGCGCAGGGCGACCCGGCCACCTTCTGCGAGGCGCCCGCGGCCTACATCGTGGAGACGTACTTCGTCCTCCGGATGGTCATCGCGGCCGGCGCGCTCCTCCTCCCGGCGGCCCTTCTCCTGTGGGTGGCCCTCGACCCCGGCGTGACGATGATGGGCTCGCTCAGCGCCTTCTACCACTCGCCGGCCCGCAGTCTCTTCGTGGGGATACTCGTGGCGATCGGCGTCGCGCTGGTGGCCTACCGCGGTTACACCCGCGGCGAGAATGCGCTGCTCAACGGAGCCGGGATCCTGACCATAGTGGTGGCGTTGGTCCCGACGGGGGACTCGTCTCCGCCCGGGCTCACCGTGGCGGGCGCCGTTCACGCGGTGGCCGCGGTGGGGTTCTTCGTCCTGGCCGCGTTGTCGATCTTCTTCTACGGGCAGGAGACCCTCGGGTCCCTCCCGGATCCGACCCTGCGGTGCCGGTATCGCGTGGCCTACCGGGTCCTGGCCGTGCTGGTCGTGACCCTGCCGGCCCTCGCTGTCCTCGTCGCCTGGGTGGCCGGACCGTCCGTGGCGCTGTTCGCCGGGGAGGCGGCGGCGCTCTACGCGTTCGCCGCGTTCTGGCTTGTCAAGACCTACGAGCTGTCGCGGTCTCAGACCCAGCGGCGGATCGTGTGAGCCGGTCGGCGCGACCCTCCACCGACGCCGCGTCGATCGCGGCGGCCCCGCGTAGGGTCGGAGCATGACGAACCTCGTCTTTCTCCCCGGCCTCCACGGCGACGCGCAGACCTGGGCACCGGTCTTGCGCGCCCTGCCTGACGACCTGCCCGCCACCGCCCTGGACCTGCCGGCCGAGCCAGACCTCGACACGCTCGTCGACGAGGTGGCCCGGCAGATCGCGACGGGCAGCGTCGTCGTCGGACATTCCCTCGGCGGCGTGGTGGCCATGCACCTCGCCGAGCGTCACCCGTCGCTGTTGGCCGGACTCGTCCTGGTCACCGCGCCCGTGGGCACCGAGGACCCGGAGGCAGCCGCGGCGCGCGCCGACCGAGCGGCGGACCTTAGTCCAGAGGAGTACGAGGAGATCGCCCTCGACGGCATGGAGGCGGTGTACTTCGGCGACCGCGGCCACGACCCGCAGGTGCGGGCCGAGCGACTGCGCGCGGCGCGCGGGTACGGGCCGGCGCGGTTCGCGGCCCACTCCGTGGCACTGGGTGCGCGACCGGACCGCAGTGCCTTCCCCGCGCAGGCGCCCTGCCCGGTCCTGATCGTGGGAGCGTCACATGACCAGGTGGTGCCCACCGAGGACCAGCGCAGTTGGGCTGAGGGGAACGGTGCCGGGGGCGACAGCTCGAACGCCCGGCGAGTGACCTACGTGGAGATCCCCGAGACCGGGCACATGCTGCCGGTGGAGACCCCTGAGGAGTTGGCCACCGCGATCAGCGAGTGGTGGCGTCGCACCGCGGCCTGATCCGGGTGACACCGGGTCGTCGAGCCCGAGTCCCTCGCCGCACTCGCCCGGACGGTCTAGAGTTCTTCCCCAGAAGGCGGGGTGGTCGCCAATGACTTCTCGGAATCGACCGTTGTCCCAGAGGTCCGTCGCGCCCGGGGACAGAGCGAATCGCGCGTTGAGGGAGCTCGACGACCAGGTCTTCTCGGACGTCGTCCTGCGGGAAGTGCATCGTCGCAGCGCGTTCGGCCGGGTCGCCGGGCAGATCGACAGGGCCGTGAAGTCGGTCCGGGCGCCGGAGGTCGACCTGCTCCGGGGGCCCGCGGTGCCACGTGCCGGAGATGGCGCCATTGTTGCTCGTCGTGCCCGTGCCGTTGCGGTCGCGGCCTCGCGGGGTGTCGCCATGCAGGTGCCTCTGATGTGCTCGGTCGAAGCGGCTGAGGCCCTCGCGCGGCGTGGGGTGTTGTCCGACTCCACCGCCACCGACGCACTGCGGACGTTCGCGCGAGACGGCCGCCTGATCGCGCTCCGCGGCGCCCGGAGATGGGTCTACCCGCGATTCCAGCTGGACCACTTCGATCCGCGCGACCCGGACAACATCATCTGCGCGGTCAACCGGATGCTGGACGCCGGTCGCTACCCGGAAGCCGCGACCTCCTGGTGGACCCTGCCGTCCGGTTCCCTCGCCGGGCGGCGCGCGCCCGTGGACCTGTTGGGGGAGGATCACGAGGCTCTGCGGACGTTCGCTGCCGCGTACGCGGCCGGCGCGGATCTGTAACCGCGGCGTCAGCGGGGGAGTTGCCCGTCGTCGATCTTCATGACGGTCCCGGTGACCGCCTCCGACGCGTCCGAGACGAGGTAGAGCAGAGTGGAATCGAGCTGTTCCGGCACGCCGAGTCTCCTGCGCGGGAACCCGGGCGCGATGTCGCCGACCCGCTCGAGCATCCCGTCGGTCATCTCCGACTCGAAGACCCCCGGTGCGATGGCGTTGACGTTGATGAGACTGCGCGCCCACTCCACGGCCAGGGCCTCCGTCATCCGACTGAGCGCCGCCTTGGTGGTGGCATAGAGCGCGGCCCCGTTGCCCGCATAGTGGTACGCGGCCATCGAGGAGATATTGACGATCCGGCCGGGCAGTTCTGCGGTGATCAACCGGCGGGCCACCCCGGTCGCCATGAGCCACGGACCACGGATGTTGGTGTCCAGCACGGCGTCCACGAGTTCCAGGGGCATCTTGTGCGCGCGCTGCGCATCGGGGATGCCGGCGTTGTTGATCAGGATCCGGGGAGCGCCGAACCGCTCGGTCACCTCCGTGAGGCAGGACTCGACGGAGGCCGGATCGGCGACGTCGAGCCTAACGCCGTGCGCAGTGCCTCCGCGTCGACCGATCTCCTCCACGACCTCCTCGATCCTCTCGGTGCGGCGCCCGGTCACGACGACCGTCGCGCCCGCCTCCGCCAGCACATGGGCGAATCGGGCGCCCAGGCCGGAGGTCGATCCGGTGACGATCGCGACGCGACCGGTGAGGTCGACAGAGGTCATGGGGAGTCCTATCAGTGGTGGGGTGGTGGAAGTGGTCAGCTGAAGAGGTCCGGCAGTCCGTCCGACACGCGGTCCGGGAAGTCCGGCTCCTCCTTGGCCAGGAAAGCGGAGACGCCGGCGCGGACGTCGGCGGACGCCCCGCGGGTGTAGATGCCGACGGACTCGGCGCGATGGGCCACCTCGGGGTCCGGAGCGCCGAGCATCCGCCACATGAGCTGACGGGTCAGCGCCGCCGACACAGGGGCCGTGCCGCGGGTCATCTCGCGGGCGATCTCGATGCCGCGGGGGAGGACCTCGTGGGCCGGGAGCAGCTCACGCACCAGGCCGCGCTCCAGGGCCTCATCGGCGAGGATGGTCCTGCCGCCGACAGTCCACTCGACCGCAGCGGAGATGCCCACCACCCGGGGCAGGAACCACGACGAACACGCCTCCGGCACCAGCCCGCGTCGCGTGAACACGAACCCGAACTTGGCGTGGTCCGCCGCGATGCGGACGTCCGTCGGCAGGGTCATGGTCACCCCGACTCCCGCGGCCGACCCGTTGATCGCCGAGATGACGGGCTTGGTCATCCGGAAGATGCGCAGCGAGACCAGGCCGCCCGTGTCCGGCGGGGCGTCGCCGGTGTCCCGGCCGGGATCGACGGCGAACGTGTCGCCCCCGCCCGAGATGTCGGCACCCGCGCAGAACGCCCGCCCGGTGCCGGTGAGGACCACGGCTCGAATGTCGTCGTCAGCGTCGCAGTCGTCGAGGGCGGCGATGAGGTCGGTGAGGTTGCGCGTGGTCGACGCGTTGAGCCGCTCCGGGCTGTTGAGCCGGATCACGGCCACCTCGTCGTGGCGCTCGAGGACGACCTCGCGCTGGTCGGGAGAGGTCTCGGGTGCCTGATCGGGCGAGGACTGCATGATGTCGGACGCTACCCGCGGGGAGGGCGGAGGGGCCGGGATCCGATCCTGATCGGCTGCCCGGATGGGGTGTGCGCCATCCGAGAGGGCCCCGCTGCCGAATAAGAAGGTGAGAGAATTCTGGCGCTCTGCGTCAAGGCGAAGGCGTGCTGCCGCGCCCGCTGAACCCACCACCGCCGCGCCCACCACGGGTGAGCCGGACCAGGACTCCTACGATCGCGCCTGGGCCGACTACGTCGAATGGTCCGGCCTGGACGAAGAGCGGCTCCCTGAGTCACGGCGGGACGACGGGTAGACGCTGCCCCGGAGCTCTGCGGCGGTGGTGGGCGGGGGAGCGGCCGGGCTCAGCGGTTCGGGTTGGTGGCCGCGCCGTCGAGCCAGAGCATGTCGGTCGCGTCGGCGTGAGAGCCGGTGGAACCGACGTGCTTCGAGCTGATCTGAGGCCCCTTGGTGATCACGTGGACGAGCGCCATGCCGTGCCCGCGTCCGAGGCCGTAGTCGTTCTTCAACCACTCCAGGATCGGTCCGGCCTTGGTCCCGGGGCCGAAGCCAAGGTCGGTGGCCTGGTCCACGAGCTGCCGCGGTGTCAGACCGGTCTTGGTCTCGATGGTGTCGAGGTACGCCTGGAAGGACATCGGATTCTCCTCTGGTTAATGGGCGGCGGGGGGCGGGGTGTCGGGTCGTGTGTGTTGGGCGAGTGGGTCCGGTCAGGCGTCCGCGGTGTGGGAGCGCAGGGCGTAGGTCGCGATGATGTTGCCCGCCTGAGTCTGGGTCGAGTCCAGCAGACGCATGCGCGTCGTGGGGACGGACTCGTCGAAGAGCCTGCGGCCCTCACCGGTGATCACCGGGTGGATGGTCAGCGTGAGCTCGTCCACCAGGCCGGCCAGGACCAGCCGCCGAATGGTCTCGACTCCCCCCGCGATCGCGATGTCGCCGCCCGGTTCCTGCCGCAGCTGCTCGAGGTAGCCGGCCGCATCACCGGGGACGATGACGCTGTTCCACGGCAGCTCGCCGGTCAGGGTGGAGGTGAGCACGTGCTTGCGGACCGGGTTGACCCACTCCGCGAACGGGTCCTGGGCGCCGGGCCAGTACCCGGACCACTCCTCCCACAGCGTGCGACCCAACACCAGGTCCGTGGTCTTGCCGGTCATCTCGGCCATCCCCTGCATCTCTTCGGGTCCGAAGGAGTCGAACTGCCAGTGGTCGGCGTGTTCGACCGCGCCGTTGAGGGTGGAGAACATGTGCGCCGTGATCGTGCGGCTCATGGGGGGTTCCTCTCGTCTGGCCTCGGTGCTCGGGGCCTGAAGGACTGTCCTTCACAGAGGTAGACGGTCCGAGGCGACGACACTGATCGGTGGGGCGGGGATTCTCTCTACGGCAGGTGCGCGGGCAGTCCGAACTCGGCGAAGTGGCCCGCACCGATGAAGTGGGTGAGGGATGAGATGCGGCCGACGCGGGTCTCCAGGACGTGGATCGCGAACGGCTCCCACCGAGCCGCACCGGAGTCGCCACCGCCGGCGACGTGATAGACGGCGACGGCGGGGCGGCCGTTGGCTGACGTGACGATGGTCCGCGAGTCGCGACACACCTGCCCGGGTCCGCGCCACCACCGCTCGATCTGCGCGGGGCCGCGGAGCCAGAGTTCGAACGGCGGCATGGTGAACTCCGCGTCCTCGGTGAGCAGGGCGACCAAGCGATCGACGTCGTAGGCCTCGAAGGCGGCGACGTACTCCTCGAGCAGCCGGGTGTCGTAGGTGGGAACGTCATCTGCGGCGCCGGCCGGGAGGGTGGCCCCGTGCTGAGCCATGGTCTTGCGCGCCCGGGCGAGGGCGGAGTTGACCGAGGCGACGGTCATGTCGAGCAGCTCCGCACACTCCGCCGCCGACAGCACCAGGACGTCGCGGAGGATCAGCGCGACCCGCTGCCGGGGAGGCAGGAACTGGAGCGCGGCCACAAAGGCCAGGCGCACCGATTCGCGGGCGAGGGCGGTGGCGGACGGGTCGACGCCCAGGTGGGCGTCGCTCGCCGGGCCGATCCACATCCGCTCGGGCATCGTGGTCAGCGACGTGGGGTCGTCGGGGACGGTCCCGGGTGCGCTGAGGTCCACCGGGAGGCTGCGCCGCTGTGGTGCCCGCGTCATGTCCAGGCAGACGTTGGTGGCGATGGCGTACAGCCACGTGCGCAGCGAGGATCGGCCACCGAACTCTGCACCGCCCCGGGCCTTCCACGCGCGCAGCATCGTCTCCTGCGTCGCGTCCTCGGCCTCCGCGATGCAGCCGAAGTAGCGGTAGCAGTAGCCGAGGATCTCGGGGCGGTACGCCTCCGCCTCGATGGTGGTCACGCGGCCGTCGTCCGCCTCGGGGGTGGTCACGCGGTCATTGTGCGCCTCGGGGCGCGGTCAGCGGTGGTGTTCGATGGGCGGCATCCGGGGTCGAGTCAACCGGACAGGTCGTGCTCGTCGTCGGCCACCGGGCCTCCCATCTCACCGGTGCCGTAACGGTCCAGGGTGGCGCGCACCTGTGCGCTCCACCGCGTGTGGGCCGCCTGCCTGGTGGTGCCGGCCGCGCGGGCGATGAGTTCCCACGTGACGCCCCATCGACGCAGGCCGATCACCGATCCCAACGCGTTGAATCCGGCAGCGCATTCGATACGGAACGCGAGGAGCTGCACGGCGACGTTCCACTGTTCGGGGTCGCTCTGCGGACCGGGTCGATCCCCGAGGAGCTTCTGCGCCTGCGAGAACGCAGCGCCGGCGGCAGCCGCCTGGGCTGCCCGGACGGCGTCGTCGCAGGGGAGTGTCAGGGCGGTGTCGATCGGCGAGTCCATGGTGTCAAGCCTAAGTTGACACGCCTAGGCTGTCAAGCAGGACTTGACACACTGTCGGGTGTCTCGGACCCCCGCACCCGCTCGACCTCCGCCCTCGCCGTCTCGACGTCCTGACCGGCGGCGATCACCGCGGCGAGGCCCCGGACCGCCTCGAGCAGGTGCCTGGCCCGCCGCCGCCCGTGTGCGGCTCCGCGGAGGTGACGACGCCGTGCCCCGCGGTCGCCGACCACCGCGTCGACCTCGGCCGCGGTCACCACCCCCTGCTCGACCTCGGGGGCCAGCACGTCCCGCAGCCATCCGCGCGGCACGCGCGAGGCCCGGTGGGCGACCACGCGCACCAGTACCAGCGCCACGACGATCACCACCCCCATCACGAGCGCGGCGAAGGCGGTGCTGCCGAACACCGAGTTGCCGATGGCGTCGGCGGCGTCCCAGAGGAAGTGGAAGACCATCGCCGTGAGCATCAGCCCCGCCCCGAGCGCGCGATTGCGCTCAGCACGGGGCCGGCCGAGGAACCAGACGAGACCCGCGCAGAACAGTGCCGAGAACAGGGTGTGGGACACCACGCCCAGCGCGCCGCGGAGCAGGATGGTCTCGATCGCCGAATGGAGCTGCTCGGAGCCGAAGTTCACCGCCGAGGTCTGCGCGGTGTAGAGCATGTCCTCGGCCACCTGGAATCCCAGGCCGGCGAAGGCGCCGATCACGAAGCCGTCGTAGGGGCTGCGCACGAGGTGCGCGGCCAACCCGAGGAGCAGGACCAGCGCGGTGGCCTTGGCGAACTCCTCGATGACCGGCGCGGCGAACGCGGCGCCCCAGGCGGTGGACCACGCGGTGCCGAAGAGCTTGCCGTACAGCGAGAGCAGGGCGTCGTTGGCGTGGACGGCCATCCAGAACGTGCCCGCGGTGCCGCCCCAGACGAAGGCCGTGGCCACCAGGGACACGGGCCGGGGGACGGAACGGTCGTGGAGGCGGAGGAACACCCACCACACCACCCCGTAGAGCGTGAAGGCGAGGACGCCGGCGGCCACCGCCACCGGGTAGAGCGCGGCGGCCTGGGAGGCGATCTGCACGACCGTGGCGACCCCGGCCACCACGCCCAGGAGGAACACCCAGAACGACGGGTTCCTCGGCTGGACCAGTCGGAATCCCTGTCCCCAGCCGGACTCCGCGAGTGCGTGGTCCCGGGCGGCGATCAGAGCGGCATCGGGCGCGGTGTCGTTGCCCGGCGAGACGGTGGTGGTGCTCATCGCGGGGCTCCGTAGGTCAGGCTGCGCAGGGTCGCCTCGACGTCGGCGGCGTCGGCGGTGAACTGGCCGGCCTGGGAACGGGCGGCAAAGGTGACAGCGGTCGGGGTCGTCGCGGAGTCGTGGTCCGGGCGACCGCCCGCGGGCGTCCCGGCGGCGGGCGGGAGGACGAACGCGGCCAGGACGCCGTCACCCGAGGGCGAGGTGAACGGCTCGCTGGTGCCGACCAGTCCGCTGTCGGTCGTCACGGACTGCCGGGCACCCGACACCCGGACACCCTTCTCGTGGACCGACAGGTTCTTCTCGGCCTCCGTCAGCAGCGCGTCGACGTCTCCGGAGAACACCCCCTGCGTAGCGGAGATGGTGGTGCCCCCGTCGGTGACGGTGGCCGTGGTCCCCGCGTCCGGGGGTCCGCTGTCCGGCTCGTCCCCGACCCTGACCCCCTTGGTCAGGTCCCATCCGACGGGCGGAGTGAAGCGCACGCCTTTGCCCAGGTCGACGACGTCACCCGCCGCGATCGGGTCGTTCCAGGAGACGGACCTGTCGAGCCAGGGCAGGCCCAGGCTCCACACCAGGCCGATGGCCAGGACGACGGCCGCGGGGATCAGCTGCCGCCGGTCGAGGCCGAGCACCCGATGCTCCACGGGGACGTGAGGGGAGACCGTCGCGCGGCCGGGAGGGGAGGTCGTGTTCACCCGTGAACATTTACTCCCGCGAGCTCTACCGCGGCGGAAATCGCGATGAACTCGTGAGCCGGCGGGCGCGGAACGGGTCGCCGGAACCGCGCAGGCGCCGTCCATCAGGTGACGCTCGAGTCTCCGCTGATGGACGCTCGGGAGGCGCAACCTATCGGGGTAAACATCGGGTATGGTCCGGCCTCATGCGAATCCTCGCGGCCCTGGCGCCCGTCCTGTTGACCGCAGCGGCGTGCATGGACGGGGGCGGCACCGGGGGCGAGGCGGAACCCACGAACTCGCCCGGTTCGGCGGAGACGCCCCAGGCCGCGTTGGAGATGGCGGTCTTCGAGACCTGCCCGCGGGACTGGGACTCGCAGTGTGTGTCGATCCACGGAGAGAACGTCCTGGTCGATCCGTCAGGATTCGAACACGTGGGTGTCGAGGCCGTCGATCAGGACGCGGCCGGCGCGATCGGGGTCAGCCTGGACGGTGATGGAGCCGGAGTGGTGCGGAGGCTGACGGCCGACGCCTCCCACGCGGGCGAGAACGCGCGGCTGGTGACGAGGGTCGACTCCGAGCTGCTCTCCGCCGTCCGGGTCGGGGGCGAACTCCATGGAGCGCACCTGCTGATCACGGTCCCCCCGGACGTCGACGCCGTCGCCGTGGCCGAGAAGCTCAACGGTGGTGCCGGGTAGGACGGGAACCCCGTCGAGAACCCTGTCGAGAACCCGGATCCGGTTCCGTCCCCCTGGTGAGGCGACCACACTGGGTCGCACCGTACGAGGAGGACCACCATGGCCAAGTACCTGTTGCTCAAGCACTACCGGGGCGCGCCGGAGCCGCCCAACAACGTGCCCATGAACGAGTGGACGCCCGAGGAGGTCTCGGCGCACATCCAGTACATGAACGACTTCGCCGCCCGGTTGGAGGAGTCCGGCGAGTTCGTCGACGCCAACGCGCTGTCGGAGTCGGGGACGTGGGTGCGGTACGACGGCGAGGGCCGCCCGCCGCTGACCGACGGCCCGTTCCCCGAGACCAAGGATCTCATCGCCGGCTGGATGATCATCGAGACCGCCACCTATGAGCGGGCCCTCGAGCTCGCGGGCGAGCTGTCCGCGGCCCCGGGGGCGGGCGGCGAGCCGATCCACGAGTGGCTGGAGCTGCGGCCGTTCCTGGAGGCGCCGCCGGAATTCGAGGGCTGAGCGGCTCCGGGCGCCCGGGCGGGGTCCGGTCCCCGCTCGGGCGCCACGGCGGTGGTCCGGCCCCCGCTCCGGGCGTACCGTGCGGGGATGACCAACCCCGAGCAGGACCCGAACCGCGACGCCTCCGAGGAGACCCTGGGCGCACCCGTCCCCGAGAACCCGGGATCCGGTGACACCTCGGTGCAGCGCGACCCCAACGACTGGGTGACCGGCGACGAGCCCATGACGGCCGCGCAGAAGAGCTACCTCGACACCCTCGCGCGCGAGGCCGGCGAGGAACTCCCCGCGACACTGACCAAGGCGGAGGCCTCGGAGCACATCGACCGTCTCCAGAAGGGCAATCCGCGGACCGCCTGACCGGTCAGCTCAGACGGCCACCGGGTTCTGGTCCGCCTCCCTGAACTCGAGGACCGGTTCCCGGTGGTTGTGCTCGTACGGCTGCTCGGCGGCGCCCTGCGCGCGGGCGGCCTTGATGTCCGCGTACTGCTCGAGCGGGGTGCGCGGATCGCCGTAGCGCTCGCGGGCCCACGCGGGTGAATGGGTCCGCGGGCTGTCCGCCTTGATGCCGCGGATCGCGGGCTCGATGTACCGGACCGAGCGGGGGCTGACCCGTTCGACCATCGCCATCATCACGTCGGGATTGTTGTGGGCGCCCTTGAAGAGCAACCGCCACAGAGCGATCGACGCGGTGTCCACCGCCCGCGACTGCGTGACGCCCAGCATCGGGCGCATCCACCGGGGGTAGGTGGCGATGATGCTCGCCCGCAGGAACGGCCGGCCCACCTTCTTGAGGATGGTCGGCAGTCGCGGTTCGATGGTCTCGAAGCCGTTGAGGATGTGGTCGACGTTCGAGATGGCCGCCTCGGAGGCCGACAGCTTGTCGCGCCAGTCGTCGAAGTACTTCTGCACCTCGCCGCGCGTGCGGGGCACGTCCTCCTGGCGGATCGGCTGCAGCTCGGCGGCGATCGCGCACTGGCGCCAGTACTCGTTCTCCTCGTCGCGGCTGAGCCTGCCCGGCCCGAACACCTCGTAGACGTAGAGGATCGAGTGCCACGCGGTCATGTGGATCCACAGCTGCGAGTCCGGGTTGTTGGAGTCGTACTCGTTCCCCGTGACCTTGTTGACCCCGTAGGCGCGGGAGTGGACCTTCATGAGGATGTCCGACATCTTGATGACCGTCGGGGTGTCCGCGAACATCACGGCGGAGAAGTACTCCATGGTCCGGTCGTACCGCAGCGGGGTCCGCTGGATCACCTGGCCGGTCTCGTCGACCGCGGCGGTGAGATCCGGGTCCAGGTGTTCGATCGTCACGGCCCGCGCGAAACCCTGCAGCGCGGACGCCGGGAACGTCCAGACCTTCCATGCCACGGAACCCGGGCCGAACAGCCCCTCGTCGATGCGGTTCTTCTCGGTGGTAGCCACGTCGCCCCCTCGTCGGTACGTCACACTCTGCGTGAATCAGCTCACGACAGATGACGGAGAGTATTAGACATATGGAACTCGTTTGTAAAGCCGTTGTACGTCAATGCAGCTCGCGGCGCCCGGATATCCGCGGGGAGTAGGAGGATCGACCTCACCATGATCGGTCCGGAACTGCGCGAGCTGACCCCGCAGGTGATCGGCGTCCTCGTGCGCCGGGGGGCGGACTTCGCGGCGGCCGAGGACGCCGTGCAGGACGCGCTCCTCGAGGCCATGCGCACCTGGCCGGACGACCCGCCCCGCAACCCCCGCGCCTGGCTGATCGCCGTGGCGTGGCGCAGATTCCTGGACGCCGCGCGCTCGGAGGCCGCCCGTCGGCGCCGTGAGGAACTGGCGGCGGCCGAGCAGGTGGTGAGCTCGTCGTCGTCGATCTCCTCCGGCGGTCCGGGCGCCGACCCGGCGGCATGGGAGGGGCCGGGGCGTGAGGTCGACGACACCCTGTGGCTGTACTTCCTGTGCGCCCACCCGTCGCTGCCCCTCGCGTCGGCGGTGGCGCTCACGCTGCGCGCGGTGGGCGGGCTGACCACCCGGCAGATCGCGCGGGCGTTCCTGGTCCCCGAGGCCACCATGGCGCAGCGCATCAGTCGCGCCAAACGCACTCTCTCCGGCGAGCGGCTGGACCGTCCCGGGGACGTGGCCACCGTGCTGCGGGTGCTGTACCTGGTGTTCAACGAGGGGTACACCGGCGAGGTGGACCTGGCCGAGGAGGCCCTGCGGCTGACCCGGCAACTGTCGGCGTCGATCGATCATCCCGAGGTGCGGGGGTTGCTCGCGCTGATGCTGCTGCACCACGCCCGCCGGGCCGCGCGGAGAGACGACGACGGCGAGCTGATCCCGCTGGCGCGGCAGGACCGCAGTCGCTGGGACACCCGCTCGATCGCGGAGGGCGTGGCGATCCTGCAGGCGGCGCTGGCCCGCGACGAGCTGGGGGAGTACCAGGCGCAGGCCGCGATCGCCGCCCTCCACGCCGACGCGCCGTCCGCCGCCGCGACCGACTGGGTGCAGGTGGTCGAGTGGTACGACGAGCTGCTCGCGCTGAACGACAGCCCGGTGGCCCGCCTGAACCGCGCGGTGGCGGTGGGGCACGCCGTGGGGCCGC
>NZ_JAALDZ010000127.1:0-4774 GCF_014145125.1 Dietzia sp. CQ4
GGGTCGCGCACGAACACCGGCAGGACCTCGTCCGAGGAGTCGACGGCCGCCAGGAGGGCCGGGTGATCGGCCAGTCGTAGGTCGCGGCGGAACCACAGGATCGAGATGGTCACATCGCCTCCGGATCTCCTCGGGCGGGTACCCTCCCCGGGGTCGTGCCGGATCCCGCCGCCGTGGCTCGATTGTGGCAGACGCGGTCACCCGAGCGAGGACGCCGAGGTGAACGCGGCGGACACCGCGCGGTCGATCGCGGACGGCCGCACCCCGAGTGCCCGCGCGGCCGCGGGATGCAGGAACGTCCGGATGGCGCCGGCGGGGACCGCGGCCGGCCACCACTGGCGCGGGCGGAGGAGCTGCCCGCGGTAGCGCGTGAGCGCCGGGGTGACGGCGAGCGCCCCGGTCCGGTCGCGGAAGTAGGCGTCGAAGTCCTCGACCGTCGGGGGCAGCGGTGCGTCGGAGATGCCGTAGGCGCGGTAACACCTGCAGCACGAGGCGTAGACCGACCGGCGTTCCCCGGCGTCCAGTGGACCGCGGAATCTCGTGATGGTCTCGAACAGCGAGTCCACGTACGTGGCGTGTTGGAAGTGGAAGACCTGCGGGTCCAGTGAGTGGTAACGGTGGCCGTCGGCGTCGGTTCCCCGGATGGTGTCGTGCGTGACCACGTTGCGCCTCGGGATCCAGGACTCCGGATGCGGGTCGAACGCCATGTCGATCGTCGGGGGGACCGATCGCTGCTTGTGCAGCCAGACGAAGCCCGGGGAGGGCGAGTGCTCGAGCATCGCCGCACTGATCGCCGGGTGCATCAGCTGCAGTGACACCGCGCGGGGCAACATGAACAGGAACTGCCGGGACCGGAGGTGCTCGAACAGTCCGGGTTCCGGGGTGGCCGCGCCTGTCATGGGTGGTCCCGCCTCTCCGTTCCGCCGGTGAGGCTAGTGGGCGAGCGCGGGGAAGTGGGGCACGACGGTCTCGGCCAGCTCGTGGACGACCTCCCGGATCGGCCGGCGGGACGCCCCGACCCCCAGCAGGACGTGGTTGACCCCGATCCCCCGCAGGTCCGCCAGGTGCTCGACCAGACGCCGGTGACCGATCCGGAACCCGAAGCCGATCGGCGAGGCCGCCTCGTCGGGGTCCTCGGCCAGGTCGATCTGGAGCGATTGCGCGAAGGGACTGAACACCTCGTCGTCGTCGGATCCTCTCTCCCGGCTCTCGGTCACCACCTCGCGCCACCTCGCGGCGGTCCGGCGCTGCGCGTCGAAGTCACGCGGGTAGGTCAGCCATCCGTGCCCGTGGGCGGCCAGGTACGTGATGCTCTGTTGACACGAGCCGGTCATGATCAGCGGCACCGACGAGGCGGTGGGCTTGGGGACAACGTCCGCGCTGTGCATCCACCCCCCGGACCAGCGGATCCCGCGCATCTCGGTGGTGAGGGCGTGTGTCATCACCGTGAGGTTCTCCCGGAACCTCTCCCCCCGCCGCCCCTGCTCCAGCCCGAACGCGCGGAACTCCTCCGGCCGGTCGCCGGAGGCCACGCCCAGGAGGAACCGGCCGCCGGAGAGACGGTCCAGGCTGGCCGCGGACTTGGCCACGTGCAGTGGATGGCGGACGGGCAGCACGACGGCCGCCGTCCCGAGGGCGATCCGGCTGGTGTGGGCGGCCACGTACGTGAGGAACACCCACGGATCGTAGATCTGGCCCACGTCGCCGAACGACGGGACGCGAAGCGGGATGTCCCGGGCGTAGAGGGCGGCGAACCCTCCGGTCTCCGCGGCCCGGGCGACCTCGATCTGTTCGCTGATGTCCGGGCCGTCAACCCGGTCGGCGCGCGTCCGCAGCGGGAATCCCAGCCCGAGGGTCAGTCGCCCCGCGCCGAACGTCCGACGGAAGCCCGGGAGCCGCCGGGGGTCACCGTCGGACGTGTCGAGCGGCGAGGTGGTCATGTGCCCCACCCTCGCACGATCCGGTCGACGCCGGTCGACGGCCTCGCGTGCGCGCCGCTCGTCTAAGCTCTCCTTCATCGATCGAGCGAGAGGCCGGACGTGACCACCACCCTCCTGGCCGCCGAGGCGTCCCCCACCGAACTCGTCTCGCTGTTCTGGATCGTCCTGGCCGTCTGGGCGGCACCGGTGCTGTCCGGGGTCACCCGCTCGTTCATCCCGGGCGTGGTGCTCCTCCTGGTGGGCGGGATGGTGATCGGCCCCAACGGTCTGGACCTGGCGGTGGAATCCGGCGGGGTGGCGCTCCTCGCGGAGCTCGGGCTGGGGATGCTGTTCCTGCTGGCGGGGTTCGAGCTCGAGGTCTCCACCCTCACCGGGCGCAGCGGACGACGAGCGGCCGGGACCTGGGTCGTCAGCCTGATCCTGGCAGCCGGGGTGGGGTGGATGGTCTCGGGCCGCTGGGAGACCGCCGTGGCGATCGGGCTCCTGCTCACCTCCACGGCCATCGGGACCCTGTTGCCCATCCTCAAGGGCTCCGGCCATGACAGCACCCCCGTGGGCCGGGCGGTCCTCACCCACGGCGCGGTGGGGGAACTGGGGCCGATCCTCGTGATGGCGGTGCTGCTCGGTACCCGCAGCATCGAGTCCTCCATCGCGGCCGTCGGGCTGTTCGGACTGGCCGCGCTGGTGATCCTGGCGGTGCCGGCCCGACTGCTCCACATCCCCGCGCTCGGTCGGGCGCTCCTGCAGGGCACCACCTCCACCGGACAGCTGGCCATGCGCACGGTGATCCTGCTGCTGGCCACCATGATGGTCGTGGCCACGGTGTTCGGTCTGGACGTGGTGCTCGGCGCGTTCGCCGCCGGCATGATCCTGCGCCGACTGGTCGACTCCCTCGGGGCACACCTGCGCGGCGGTGGCCAGGCCCCGGACCGCGGTCTCGCCGCGATCCTGCTCCGTCAACTGGAGACCGTCGGCTACACCCTGTTCATCCCCGCCTTCTTCGTGGTGTCGGGGATGGGCATCGACCTCGGGGCCGTGGCGGCCTCGCCGTGGGTGCTGGTGGCGGCCGTGGTGAGCATGCTGGTCCTCCGCGGCGGAGGGGTGTGGCTGGGCGAGACCGTCACCCGCGCGAGCCCCGGGCTCGACGGTCCACGGGAACGGGCGAGGGTGGGTCTGTACGCGGCGACCGGTCTCCCGATCATCGTGGCGGTCACCGAGGTCGCGGTGAACAACGGTCTGATGACGGGCGAGATCTCCTCCGTCCTTGTGGCGGCCGGGGCGGTCACCGTCCTGCTCTTCCCCCTCCTGGCGGAGGTGGTGCGGGCCGGAGCCCCGGTTCGTCGGCCGGGCGCCACGCCACCGTCACCGGAGGACCCCGTCTCACCGGGGTCACGGGGGAACGACGACGACGAGGACGGCATCCGGTGAGGTCCGGCGTCAGCGGTGGTACCCGGGCAGCGGTCTCCGGGTCGACCGTCTAGCGGCGGGACCCCGCCTCCGAGGACACGCGACCGGGCTGGTCGGTCGGCATCAGCACCCGGGGCCAGTGGGCCAGGAGCAGACCCGCGGCCAGGGCGCCGAGACCACCCGCGGCCATGTCCCCGATCGTGTCGTCGAGGGTCACGTAGATCCGGTCCGTCAGGTAGGCGTGGCCGAACCACTCCACCATCTCCCACAGGGCGCCCAGGGCCAGTCCGAAGGCGGTGGTGAGCACCACCGCCGCCGCGGCCGGGACACCCCCGTCACCCGGTGCCGGCACGATCCCGCGGTGCGCGAGGAACAGGTAGGTCACCACCGCCAGCGCTCCGGCGCACGCGAAGTGGACCACGATGTCCCACCACCAGATGCGCGTGTACAGGTCGAAGACGTTGCTCCAGGCGGCGACGAGCAACGTGACCGACACCGCGGTGTCCGCCCACGGCCTCATCCCGACGAAGCGCGGGAGCATCAGTCCCGGCAGGGCGAACGCGACGATGGCCGCGTCCGTGAGACCGTGCAGCAGCAGGGCGAGCAGGACGCTGAGGGCCCCGAGGATCCGCAGAGCGTCCGCCGCCATCCGCACGCGGTTCTCCGCGGGACGCAGGAAGTTGTCGATCACGCGGCGACACCCCCTCGGTCGAGACGCACGACGGCGTGGACGGGCAGATGGTCCGACGCCCACACGCCGCCGGGCCGCAGCGGGTTGACCGCGGCGTGGGTGACCCTAAATGCTGACGAGGCGAGTATCCAGTCGATGCGCGCCCCGTTCCTCCGCGGCGCGCGGTAGCCGGTGTACGTCCCCCACTCCTCGCTCGCGCGGGTCCGCGCGCTGTGCCAACTGTCGACCAGAGTCCCCTCCCGGACCAGTTCTCGGACCGCCGCACCGGCCGGGCCCGTGTTGAGGTCGCCGGTCACCAGCGCCGGACTGTGCCGGGCGGACGACGGGGCGGCGGCGGACACCAGGTCGAGAATCGCCCGCGCCGACCGCAGACGGGAGCGCGCGGAGAACGGGTCGAGGTGGGTGTTGATCACGAGTAAGCTCCGTGAGGTCCCGCGATCGCGGAACTCCGCCGACACCATGACCCGGGGGATGAGGTTCCCCCAGGACGCCGATCCCGCGCGGGTGGGCTGATCGGACAGCGCGATCTGGTCCCAGTCGAGCAAGTCGAGCCTGCCCGAGTCGTAGAAGATCGGCGAGGCCTCGCCGCCCCCGTCTGAGCCCCGACCGCGGCCGACCACGGCGTACCCGGGGCCCAGGGCGTCGAGCATCACCGTGGCCTGCTCACGCAGCACCTCCTGGGCGCCGAGAACCGTCGGCCGCTCGGCGGCCAGGAGCGCGCGGACCGCGGGGGCGC
>NZ_JAALDZ010000128.1:0-13909 GCF_014145125.1 Dietzia sp. CQ4
TGCTCAAGTACTTCATCACCCCGGCGCTGGCCGAGAGGATCCGGCTACGCGACGGCACCTGCCGCCACCCCGGCTGCACCGTCGACGCCCACGACTGCGAGATCGACCACGTCATCGCCTTCGATCACCTGCGCCCGGAACTGGGCGGACCCACCGCCGAGTGGAACCTGATCTGCCTGTGCCGCAAGCACCACCGCGAGAAGACCTTCGGCCACTGCGCCTACCGGCCCGGACCCCTCGGCGAACTGACCATCATCACCGAAACCGGACACGAACACCGCACCACCCCACACGGCCCACTGGCCCAAGCGCGCGACCGGATCCTCGACCACCGATGGCGCCAACACCTCGAGCGCCTCATCACCGACGACGGCCACCTCACCAACCCACCAGGCGCCCACCGCACCCACCCCGCCTGACGGGCGACTCCGGGTTCCGTCACGCAAGCTGTTCCGCTGAGCGGCACGCCTGATTGTGGCGGAGAAGACAGGTGGAGAGACTGTCGGTATGACAGAGAAGACCATGCTCACCGCCGCGATAGTCGGGTCGGGAAACATCGGCACCGACCTCATGTACAAGCTCGAGCGCAGCGAGTTCATCGAGCCCAAGTGGATGATCGGTATCGATGCGGAGTCCGAGGGGATGAAGCGCGCTGCGGACCACGGACTGACCTGCATGTCCGGCGGGGCCGATGAACTGCTGGCCGCGATCGAGGCGGGAGGCGAGAAGCCCGACCTGCTGTTCGAGGCCACCAGCGCCTACGTCCACAAGGCCTACGCGCCCCGCTACGAAGCCGCGGGCATCACCGCCATCGACCTCACCCCCGCCGCGGTGGGTCCGATGGTCATCCCGCCCGCCAACCTGCACGACCACGTCGACGCGCCGAACCACAACATGGTCACCTGCGGCGGCCAGGCCACCATCCCGATGGTCCACGCGGTCTCCTCGGTCGTCCCGGTGGAGTACGCGGAGATCGTCGCCTCGGTCTCCTCCGAGTCGGCGGGGCCGGGCACCCGCGCGAACATCGACGAGTTCACCGAGACCACCAAGCTGGCCATCGAGAAGGTCGGCGGCGCCAAGCGGGGCAAGGCGATCATCATCCTCAACCCCGCCGAGCCCCCGATGATCATGCGCGACACCATCTTCTGCGCGATCCCCTCCGGCGCCGACCAGGACCTCATCACCACCGCCATCCGCAAGCGCGAGAAGGAGATCCAGGAGTACGTGCCGGGGTACCGGCTGCTCCAGGAACCACAGTTCGATCCGCCCACCGAGATCACCGGGGGGATGGCGCGTGTCGCCATCTTCGTCGAGGTCGAGGGAGCCGGGGACTTCCTGCCGCCGTATGCCGGGAACCTCGACATCATGACCGCCGCCGCCACCAAGGTCGGCGAGGACATCGCCCGGACCAGGCTCGGCAGGACCGAGCTCACCACCACCACGCTGGGAGTGTGAGGACCATGGACAGGACCAACCCGTACAACGCAGACGCTCGCGCGTACAGCCCTGAACTCGACATCCGCATCACCGACTCATCGCTGCGTGACGGCTCGCACCACAAGCGGCACCAGTTCTCCGTCGACGACGTCCGTGAGATCGTCGCCGCGCTCGACGGGGCCGGGGTCCCCGTCATCGAGGTCACCCACGGCGACGGCCTCGGTGGTGCGTCCTTCAACTACGGCTTCGCCAAGTCCTACGACCAGGACCTCATCAAGGTGGCGGCCGAGACCGCCACGCAGGCCAAGATCGCGTTCCTCACCCTGCCGGGACTGGGGATCAAGGACGATATCCTGGCCGCGCGGGACAACGGCGGGTCGATCTGCCGGGTCGCCACCCACTGCACCGAGGCCGACGTCTCGATCCAGCATTTCGGATACGCCCGTGAGCTCGGGTTGGAGACCGTCGGGTTCCTCATGATGAGCCACACCCAACCCCCGGAGGTGCTCGCGAAGCAGGCCCGCATCATGGCCGACGCGGGGTGTCAGTGCGTGTACATCGTCGACTCGGCGGGCGCGCTCGTCATGGACCAGGTGTCAGACCGGGTCGCCGCGCTGGTCGCGGAGCTCGGCGACGACGCGCAGGTCGGCTTCCACGGGCACGAGAACTTCGACGTGGGCGTCGGGAACTCGATCATGGCCATCCGCGCCGGCGCGCAACAGATCGACGGTTCGACCCGCCGCTTCGGCGCCGGCGCCGGCAACACACCCGTCGAGGCGCTGGTGGGCGTGTGCGACAAGCTCGGCATCACCACCGGCGTGGACTTCTTCAAGATCGCCGACGCGGCCGAGGACGTGGTGCGGCCGCTCATGCCGACCGAGTGCGTGGTCGACCGGTCGGCGTTGATGCTCGGATACGCGGGCTGCTACTCGTCCTTCCTCAAGCACGCCGAGGGCCACGCGAACCGGTACGGCGTGCCGTCATCGGAGATCCTCATCCGCGCGGGCGAGCGCCGCCTGGTGGGCGGACAGGAGGACCAGCTGATCGACATCGCGCTGGAGATCCAGAAGGAGCAGGCGGGCGTCTAGGCCGCATCAGTACAGAACGCGGCAGTTCGTCGACGGTCCCGTCAGGTGCCGTTCGTGGTGTGCCCCTGCGCCCAGTCCACGATCGGTCCGAGGGTGGACTCGTCGACGAACTCCACCCGCTCGCGATTGAGCAGGAGGCGGGCCATCGGTTCGTCCGGGGTCTTGCGCAGTTCCCTGCGCAGCGCGGCCACGAGCACGCGGTCCACCCACCGCAGCCGGTCCGGGTCCAGGTCGCCGCGCAACTGGAAGACGGTGACCTCGCGACCGGAGGCCGCCACGAGTTTCTGTGCGAGGGTGCCGCGACCGGGGTCGTCGGCGGGGGACAGGGCGACGACGACGAGGGCCGCGGGGCCCGGAGCCGAGCGGATCGCCCGGATGATGCGTCGCCGACCGAGGATCGTCGTGACGTATTGAGGTGCGAGGACTATCAACGGGTCGGCGGCGTCCGCGTCCCCGATCGAGGCGAGATCCACGGCGCGCGTCCCGATCTTCTGGGCGAGAGCGTCCGCGTACCTCTGAGTGGAGCCGTATCGGGAGGTGAAGGCGACGACAGGGTGGTTCACACCCTGGAGTCTGTCACTCGGAGTACGAGACCTCGACGCGATCGGTCTTGGGCAGGAGCTGGCAGCTCAGGACGTACCCCTCCTCGACCTCCTCCGGGTCGAGGATCCCGTTGTGGATCATCTCGACCTCGCCGGACTTGAGGATGCAGGCGCAGGCCGAGCACTCGCCCTTGCGGCAGGAGAACGGCGCCTTGATCCCCTTCGACAGCAGGATGTCGAGCAGCGGGGTGTTGCGGGGCCATGAGATCTCGTGGGTCTCGTCGTCGAGCTCCACTATCGCCGTGGCCGGCCCGGCGCCGTCGTCGCCAGGAGAGTCGTCGATCACGATCTCGGCGAACGGATCGCCCTCGATCGAGGAGAACGCCTCGGTGTGGATGAGGTGCATGTCGGCACCCGAGCGGCGGAGCCCGTCCTTGACGGTCTCCATGAACGGCGCCGGGCCGCAGATGTACGACTGGCGCTTGGCCGCCACCGGGTGCAGGAGATTGCCGATCATCTCGGGGGAGGGGATGCCCGACACCGACTCGAGCCAGTGGAGCACGGTGAGCCGATCGGGGTTCTCCCGCTGCAGGGCCTGCAGTTCGTCCTTGAAGATCACCGACTTCTCGTCACGGTTGGCGTACACCATGACGATGTGACCGGTGCCCTGGGCGAGCGCCGACTTGAGGATCGACATGACCGGGGTGACCCCGGAGCCGGCGGCCAGGAGGATGAAGTCCTGGTCGAGGTTCTTGGGCGTGAAGATGCCCGACGGGGCCAGCACGTGCATGGTCATGCCGACCTCGGCGTTGTCACACAGCCAGTTGGATCCGTACCCGTCGACCGTTCGCTTGACGGTCACCTTGAGTCGGGAGTCCTCGGTGGGGGAGCTCGAGAGCGAGTAACAGCGCGCCACGGACCCGGTCTTGTCGCTGGGGATCCGTAGGGTGAGGAACTGTCCGGGGGTGTACCGGAAGTCCTCCTCGGCACCGGCGGGGATCTCGAAGACGATCGACTTGGCGTCGGCGGTCTCCTCGATCACCTCGGCGATCGAGAGTTCGCGCACGAAGGAGCCGAGTTGTGGGGTGGCGGTCATGGATTGGGAGCCTATCGCTTGAATGCGGCGGGGCGGGAGATCACTCCCGGACGTCTTACTCCGGGACGTACAGCGGGTTGACCATGTGATCGGCGTCAGCAGGATCCACGCCGTCGGCGAGGGTGATCAGACCCTCCGCGTAGGCGTACCGGATGCTCGCGAGCATCCGGGGGCAGGTGTCCTCGCCCTGCGGCCGCTCGCCGCCGTCCCGCCATTCGGCGAGGACGGGGCACGCGCGGTCACTGCTCGCGGTCCACTGGATGGAGGTGTGCTTCTCGCTGTTCTTCCGGACGGACACACAGGTGCCGCACGCACGGCACTCCACGGGTTGGAAACCCGCCCGGGTGTAGGTCTCGCGGTCCAGATCGGTGTCACCGTGCAGTCGCGCGGCGCGCGCCGGGTCGGTCTCGTCCCAGGTGGGCGCGCGCCGCGAGTCGTGTTGCCTGAACATCACTTCTCCGCGCGGGACGCGCTCGCTTCCCCGGCGACCTCGGCCATGCCGGTGTACTGGGTCTGCTCGTCCGAGATCTCGGCCTCTCCGGCCTGCTGCTTACGCATGTTCTCGGCGACCTCGCCCTCCCAGTACTGGTTGGCGGCGGTGGTGTCGACCTCGAACTCGAACCGCTCCTGCATCTCGGGCTCGACCTTGTCGCGGTCCACGTAGAACTGCTCGTACCAGCGGCGGAGCTGGTAGACAGGGCCGTCCTCCTCGCACAGGAGGGGGTTGGCGATCTGGGACTTGCGCTGCCAGATGCGGACGTCCTGGAGGAAGCCCTCGCCGAAGAACGTCGCGATCTTCGCGGCCATCTTGGCCGAGGTCTCGTCGTCGAAACCCTTGGGCTTCTTGACCGACAGTCCGTACATCAGGACGAACGAGTTCTGATCGATCGGGTAATGGCAGTTGATGAGGATCGCTTCGGTCTCGAAGTCCCCGTACATCTGCTTGAGGGGGTTGATCATGTACGCCGGGCCGAAGTACGACGCCTCGGACTCGAGCAGGGTGTCACCGTACTTGCCGCCCGTGGGGTCGTGGTCCGGCCGACCCTTGGTGTTGAGGTACTGGGTGGCCTTCTGGCCCTCGAAGACGTTCTTGAAGTACGTCGGGAACGCGAAGTGGATGTAGTAGAAGTGCGCCATGTCGACCACGTTGTCGACGATCTCCATGCAGTTGGAGCCCTCGATCACGAGGCGGTTCCACTCCCAGTCGGTCCACTCCCCGGTCTCGTACTCCGCGATGGCCGGGATCGCGTCCTCGTCGAGGGGCGGGTTGCCCTCATGGTCGTGCCAGACGAAGACCTGGCCGGACTGGATGTTGGTGATCCAGGCGCGGGTCCTGGCGCGCAGCGGGACGCGCTTGGCGTAGGGGATGCCCTTGCACTTGCCGTCGCCGCCCCAGCGCCAGTCGTGGAACGGGCACGCGATGTTGCCGTCCTTGACCTCACCGTCGGAGAGGTCGCCGCCGAGGTGGCGACAGTAGGCGTCGAGGACGTTGATCCCGCCCTCCTCACCCGCCCACACGACGAGCTTGGTGCCGAAGGCCTGGATGGAATGGGGTTTTCCGTCGCTGAACTCCTTGACGGTGCCGATGCAGTGCCAGCCGCGCGCGTAACGATCCCGGGTCTCGCCCGTGTCGATCTCGCGGACAGCTCCGGGGGCCGAGCCGAGTGCGGTCATGATGATCCTCCTGAGGGCATGAGCCGGATGAGAACAGGTTATAGAATCGGGATGCCGGTCACAACCAATCCCTGTAGGCGCTGGCACGGGGTGCCATAGCCTGAGTTCCGGGCGGTTCAGTCTGGTGCAAAACTGTAACGTGTTCTAGTCTAAGGCCAAGCGGCCCACAAAAGCCAGAGAGGGATCACATGAGCGAGCACGCCAACCACGAGGTCATCGACCGGATCAAAGCACTGCTGCCCGGGTTCGCCGAGCGTGCGCAGGAGACCGAGGACCTGCGCAGGGTCCATCCGCAGAACATCGCGGAACTCGACGAGGCCGGCTTCTTCAAGCTCTGTCAGCCCGCCCAGTGGGGCGGGTACGAGGCGGACATGGAGGCGTTCTACACCGCTGCCATGACCATCGCGTCGGCCTGCCCGTCCACCGGGTGGTGCGCGAGCATCCTGGGGATCCACAACTGGCACCTGGCCCTGTTCCCGCAGCAGGCGCAGGAGGACGTGTGGGGCTCGGACACCACCGTCCGCATCTCCTCCTCCTATGCCCCGATGGGCGCGGCCACCAAGACCGACGACGGGTTTCTCCTCAACGGCAAGTGGTCCTGGTCCTCGGGCTGCGACCACGCCGACTGGGTGTTCGTCGGCGGTCCCGTGCTCGACGACAGCGGCAGGATGATCGACTTCTGCACCTTCCTGGTGGAGAAGTCGCAGTACGAGATCCTCGACGTCTGGCACGTCGCCGGACTCAAGGGCACGGGGTCCAACGACATCCTGATCAAGGACGCCCTCATCCCCGCGCACCGCGTGCTGTCCTTCGGTGACATGGCCAACACGACCAGCCCGGGGCTGGAGATCAACACCAATCCGATCTACCGCATGCCGTGGGGCACCATCCACCCCACCACCATCTCCACGCCGATCGTCGGCATGGCGTTCGGGTGCTACGAGGTGCACCGTGAGCACCAGCGCGCGCGGGTCCGTGCCGCGTTCGGCACCAAGGTCAAGGACGACCCGTTCGCCAAGGTCCGGCTCGCCGAGGCCGCGGGGGACATCGACGCCGCGTGGCTGCAGCTCATGCGGAACGTCCGCGAGGAGATGGATCTGATCAAGGCCGGCGACTTCCCGGGGATGGACATCCGCACCCGGGCCCGCCGGGACCAGGTCCGCGCCACGCAGCGGTCGATCGACGCGATCGGGTTGCTGTTCCAGAACTCGGGAGCCCGCGCACTCGAGGACACCTCGCCGATCCAGCGGTTCTGGCGCGACGCCAACGCCGGTCGGGTCCACGCGGCCAACGAGGCGACCAAGGCGTACATCATGTACGGACAGAACGAGTTCGGCGAAAAGGTCGCGGACTCGATGGTCTGATCCGCCCTAGCGGATCGAGAGGACTGACTTGGCATGGCAATAAGCAACTTCGGATATGTCCGGATCTACGCCACCGACATGGACGCCTGGCGCGAGTACGGCACCAAGGTGCTCGGGTTCGTCGAGGGCAAGGGCGACGACCCGGATGCGCTCTACTTCCGGATGGACGAGAACCCGCACCGGTGGATCATCGTCCCCGGGCCGGAGGACACGCTCGCCGCGGTGGGCTGGGAGTGCGCGAACGAGGCGGAACTCGACGACGTCAGGCGACGTCTCGACGAGGCCGGGGTGGCCTGGCAGGACGCCCCGGACGAGGTGAAGCGGGACCGGAAGGTGCGGGGGCTGATCACCTGTCAGGACCCGGCCGGGTTCACGCTGGAGATCTACCACACCATCGCTCTGCAGCACCGCCGCATCCCGACCCCCTACGGGCACGAGTTCGTCACCGGCGACCAGGGGGCGGGCCACATCGTGCTCTCCACCCCGGACGAGGCGGCGGCGCTGGAGTTCTACCGCGACGTCCTCGGGTTCGCCCTCCGTGACTCGATGAGCCTGCCGCCGGAGATCGTCGGTCGACCGGCCGACGGGGAGCCCGCGTGGCTGCGTTTCCTCGGCTGCAACCCCCGCCATCACTCGCTGGCGTTCACCCCGTTCCCCAACCCCACAGGGATCATCCACCTGATGGTCGAGGTCGCGTCGGCCGACGACGTGGGACTCGGGCTGGACCGGGCACTGCGCAAGAAGGTCAGGATGTCGGCCTCACTCGGCCGGCACGTCAACGACAAGATGCTGAGCTTCTACATGAAGACGCCCGGTGGATTCGACTGCGAGTACGGCTGCGAGGGCGTGCAGGTCGACGATTCGGACTGGGTGGCACGGGAGTCCACCGCCGTGAGCCTGTGGGGCCACGACTTCTCCGTCGGCTTCAAGTAGACGCCTAGGCTGGTTTCCCGGGCAGCAGGGTTGTCCACCAGCTGAGCCCGGGACGCCCGATGACGCCCGCGCACGACCGAGTCCAGGGAGGACCGACTTCAGATGAGCAGCACCGACCACCCCCCGGAGGGGCAGAGCTTCTCCAACCGGGAACTGCGCGACGCGCTCGGCCAGTTCTGTACCGGCATCACCGTCATCACGGCGGTCAGGGACGACGCGCCGGTCGGGTTCGCCTGCCAGTCCTTCTCCGCGCTCTCCCTCGAGCCGCCCCTGGTCCTGTTCTGCCCGATGAAGACGTCGGGGTCGTGGAAGGGGATCGAGGCGGCCGGCAGGTTCTGCGTCAACATCCTGTCCGAGGAGCAGGAGGACGTGTCCTCCACGTTCGGCCGTCGCGGCGACGACAAGTTCGCCTCGATCGACTGGTCGCCGAGCCCGCTCGGCTCGCCGGTCATCGACGGCGTGATGGCGTGGCTGGACTGCGAGATCGACCAGGTCCTCGACGGCGGCGATCACTGGATCGTCCTGGGGCGGGTCGCCCACCTCGGACCGACTGAGCGGGATGTCCGGCCGCTGTTGTTCTACCGCGGCGCCTATCTGAGTATTGAGGAGGACGTCGTGGATCCGACGCCCGAGCAGGAAGAGCTCGAGAACTTCATCACATCCGCCGACTCCTACACGTGGCTGTGAGCGGCACGGTGGGGGAGAGCGCTGTGGGGGAGAGCACGGTGGGGGAGAGCACGGTGGGGGAGAGCACGGTGGGGGGGACCGGGGCGACCGGCCCGCTGGCCCGCGCGCTGGCCGAGGCCGAGGAGATCATCCGGTCGGCGCCACACGTGCGGACCGAGGCGGACGTCGCGGAGGGGCTCGACTACCTGCTCGGGACCATCCGCGGCGCCATCGAGACCGGCCAACACCGCGGTCGCAGTCACCCGCAGCTGTTCCAGGCCACGGGCCCGTACACCAAGATGGGCCTGGACAACCCCGACACGCTGTACTTCTACGCCAACCTCACCGACGGCGCCGAGTACGTCATCGAGGGCCGTCGCGGCACCACGGCGGACCTGTCGTTCCAGGTCATGGCCGGGACGTATTCGGCCGATGAGCGCGCCGCGTCGCACGCGGCGTTCGACGACCGCGCGCTGGAGATCGACGCCGACGGACGGTATCGCTTCCGATTGGGTCCGGCGAGGCACGACGACGACGAGGGCGACGCCGGCTACGTGGTGCTCCACCCGGGGACCTCGATGATCGCCGTCCGCGAGGTCTACTCCGACTGGAGCCGTGAGGTGGCCGGGTCGGCGATCCTGCGCAGGGTCGACACGGTGGGCACCGCGCCGGAGCCGGTGACGCTCGCCGGTCAGGAGAAGTTCTACGCCAAGCTCGCCGAGGCGCTCATCGGGCGGTTACGGACGTGGCTGGCGTTCCCCGAGTGGTTCTTCGGGGACCAGGTCCGCAACACACTGAACGAACCGCGGCAGACCCCCGGCGGCCTCACCACGCAGTTCTCCTCCGCGGGTGTCTTCGAACTCGGCCCGGACGAGGCCATGGTGATCTCCGTGCCCGTCGCCGGCGTGCCCTACCAGGGCTTCCAGCTGGGCAGCATGTGGTACGCCTCGCTCGAGTACGTGCACCACCAGACCAGCCTCACCGCCGACCAGGCGCACGTCGGCGCGGACGGCATGATCCACCTCGTCGTGGCCGACAGCGATCCCGGTCTGGCCAACTGGATCGAGACCCTGGGCCACCGCGAGGGCATCATGCAGTTCCGCTGGCAGCGGGTGAGCGAGCCCGTCACGCCGGAGCTCGGCCCCTCGGTGAAGGTGGTGCCGTTCGACCGGCTCGCCGACGAGGTACCCGGGTACGACGACCAGCGGGTGACCGCCGAGCAGTGGCGCGAGCGGATCGCCGCGCGGCAGGACGCGTTCGCGCGGAGGGGGCTGTCATGACCGGGTCGGCCGTGAGCGACACGGAGCGGGTGCACGTCGGCACCGTCGAGGACCTGCACGCGAGCGCCTCGCGGGCGATCGGGTTGGAGGACTTCGGCGACGGCGAGGACCGCCACCGCGAGGCGCTGGGCGTGCTGCTGGACTCCCTGCACTCCGACGCGGGCCTCACCCCGGCGGGGAGCAAGTACTGGCGCTCCGTGCTCAAGGGCGCGATGGTGGCGCGGCTCGTCTCGCAGGCCGGCTTCTCCGCGGACCCGGCCCAGGCGGACGTCGAGATCGAGCGGCCCGTCGTCGTCACCGGGCTTCCCCGCACCGGCACCACGGCGCTGCACCGGCTCCTCGGCGCCGACCCCGCCAACCAGGGGCTGGAACTGTGGCTCACCGAGGTGCCCAAGCCCCGGCCGCCGAGGGAGCAGTGGGAGGACGATCCCACCTACCGCGGCCTGCGTGACCTGTACGCCGGGTTCATGTCGGAGAACCCCGACTACGGAGGGGTGCACTACATCTCCGCCGACGACCTGGAGGAGTGCTGGCAGCTGCTCCGGCAGTCGGCCACGGCCGCCTCGTACGAGTGCCTGGCCAGGCTCGACGGCTACTCGCGCTGGCTCGAGGGCGTGGACTGGGTGCCCGCGTACCGGCGGCACAAGCGCAACCTCCAACTGATCGGTGCGGACGACCCCGGGCGGCGCTGGGTCCTCAAGAACCCCAGCCACCTGTTCGCGCTCGACGCGCTGCTCGAGGTGTACCCCGACGCCGTGGTGGTGCAGACCCACCGCGATCCGCGCAAGTCCATGGCGTCCATGTTCTCGCTGGCGCACCGGACCGCAGCGGACTGGTCGACCCGGTTCACCCCGGAATACATCGGATCCTCGCAGCTCGACCTGTGGGCGCGGGGCGTGTCCGAGTTCGACGCGGTGCGCGCCCGGCACGAGGCCGACCCGGGCTCGCGGGCGACGTTCGTGGACGTCAACCACCGGGAGCTCATCGAGGACCCGGCGGGAGTGGTCGAACGGGTGTACTCCGCGGTCGGTACCGAGCTCGACGAGGGCGTGCGCGAGGCGGTCGAGGCGGAGAACGCCCGGAGTCTGTCCGGCGACCGGGCGCCCGCACACCGCTACACGCTCGCCGACTACGGGCTGAGCGAGGACCAGGTCGCCGAGCGGTTCGACGGCTACCGGGGCCTGGAGGGATAGCGGTACCGGGTCAGAGGTACGCCCGCGCCGCCTCGATGATGCGGTCCGCGACGTCCTCCTTGCACACGAGCAGGTCGGGGAACGCGTTCTCCTCGACGTTGTAGACCAGCTCGGAGCCGTCGAGTCGGCTCGCGTGCAGTCCGCGCTGGCGCACCACCCCGTACGTGGCCGCGGAGTCCCACTGGTGGTGGCCGCTGGTGTGGATGTAGGCGTCGCACTCGTCCTCCACCACGGTGGCGGTCTTGCCCCCGCCCGAGCCGAGGCGGGCGAGCGAGGCGCCGAGGGTTTCGGCGAGTTCCTCCGCGAACGCCGGGGGATCGGCCTCCGAGACGGCGATACGCAGGCGGTCGTCCTCGCGCGGGGGGACCAACGGGCCGGGGCGCGGTCCGCGGATGATGGAGATCGGCTGATAGGTGGTGGCGCCACGGCCGGTGATCACCCGCCCGTACGCGGGCATCGCGATCGCGCAGGCGGTGATCCCGCCGGTGCCCTCGGGGCCGCGTTCCCACAGGGCCACGTGCACGGCCCAGTCGGGGCGGCCCTCGGTGCAGTACGAGCTCACGCCGTCCAGCGGGTCGATCATCCACACGCGGTCCGCCTCGAGGCGGTCCCGCGAGTCCGGGTTCCATTCGCCGAAGACGAGGTCGTCGGGGCGGGCCACCGCGAGCCGGTCCAGGATCACGGCGCGGGCCTCCCCCTCGGCGAAGTCGCCGAGTTCCTCCGGAGCGACACGGGACACCCGCAGGTCGGTGAGCAACCGTCCGGCCTGTGCGGCCAGGTCCTCGGCGAGTCGTTGGTCGTTGGTCCGTCCGTGCTCGGGGAAGGGGCTCATGCAGGTGATTCTAGAGGCCCGCGGCCACCTCGAGCGCCGCCAGGATCTCGTGGGGTTGGCCGAGCAGTTGAGCTGTGCCGTGGGCCCGCTTGAAGTACAGGTGAACGTCGTACTCCCACGTGATCCCGACCCCGCCGTGGAGCTGGATGGCCTCGCCGGTGATCCACTGCAGCGCCTCGGAGCAGTACACCTTGGCCGCGGCGGCCTCGATCTCGGCGGCGTAGGCGGCGTCGTCGGAGTCGGGCCCGTCCCCGGGGGACTGCGCCGCGGCGACCATCGCCGCGGCCGAGTAGGACAGCGACGCCGCGGTCTCGGCCCTGACGTACATGTCGGCCATGCGGTGCTTGAGGGCCTGGAACGAGCCGATGGTCCGGCCGAACTGCGTGCGCTCCTGCGTGTACCGCACCGTCGCGTCGAGGGCGGCGCGCGCGGCGCCGACCTGCTCGGCCGAGATCGCCGCCCACCCGGCTGCGCGGAGTCGGGCCAGGAAGCTGGGGCGGGTGGCGATCGCGGTGGCCACGGCGCCGTCGAACTCCACTCGCGACAGGGTGCGGGTGGGGTCCATGACGGGGACCCGGGTCACGGTGACGCCGGGGGTGCCGGCGGGCACCTCGAACAGGCCCACGTCCCCGCCCGAGATCGCCACGACGAGCAGCGTGGAGGCGGTGTCGGCGCCCAGGACGTGGTGGGCCGTGCCGCTGAGGGTGGGAACGTCGTCCCCGGACGCCCTGACGCCCGGAGTCGCCCAGCCGCCCTCCGACGCCCAGCACAGCGCCGCCTGCTCGCCGGCGGCGATCCCGGGCAGGATCCGGGCGCATGCCGCGTCGTCGCCGGTGGCCAGCACCGCCTGGGCGGCGAGCACCGCCGAGCCGAGCAGGGGGGAGGGGGTGAGCCGTCGGCCCAGTTCCTCACAGACCAGATGGGTCTCGACCCAGGTGGCGCCGGCACCGTCGTACCGCTCGGGGATCGACAGCGCGGCGACGCCGATCTGCTCGACGAGGGTCGACCACAGGGCGGGGTCGTGGCCGTGTTCGGAGGCCATGGCCGCTCGCACGGCCGCCGGGTCGGAGCGCTTGTCCAGGAGCGCGGCGACCGACTGCCGGAGCGCGGCCTGCTCCTCGGTGTCGACGCCGGGGGAGGCGGTGGGGGAGGCGGTGGGTGAGGCGGTGGGCTCGGTCATCGCGCGCTCTCCAGGCAGTCCAGGACGCGCCCGCGGTGGTAACCCTGTGTGCCCCACGCCGTCTGCAGGGCACGGGTCTTGGTGAGCAGGAGTCCCAGATCGTGCTCGAGGGTGTAGCCGATCGCCCCGTGGATCTGCAGCGCCGTGCGGGCGGAGAGGTAGGCGGCGTCGGCGACGGCCACGCGGGCGGCGGAGACGTCGCGGACCGCCGCCGCCGGGTCGTCGGGGTTCTCGGAGAGGGCCAGGGCGCCGGCCCACAGCAGGGGTCGGGCCATCTCGAGCGCTATCGCGACCTCGGCGAGCTGGTGCTTGAGCGCCTGGTACTGGCCGATGAGCTTGCCGTACTGCGAGCGCTGCGTGGCGTAGGCGACGCTCATGTCGAGCATCGCCTGCCCGAGGCCCATGAGCTGGGCGGCCGTCCCGAGCGCACCGTGGTTGACCAGGTCGACGGTGCTCGCCGAGCCCACCTGCTCGCCGCGGGTCGGGGTGGTGACGGTGCGCGCGCGGTCGACCGAGCGACGGGCCTCGCCGGCCTCGCCGGTGAACACCGTGTCGTCGTCGGCGACCCACAGGTGCGCGGCGACATGGGCGTCCGGTGCGAACGGGGAGACACCCGTGACGGCG
>NZ_JAALDZ010000129.1:0-12502 GCF_014145125.1 Dietzia sp. CQ4
CGGGTCGGCCCCTGCGCCGGCGCGGCTCGTCGCCCGGCCCGGACACGACGACGCCCCGGCTCCGGTGGCGGTGTGAACCCGCCTGACCGTGGAGCCGGGGCGTCGTTGTGTCCTCGTCCGGCCCGGACCTCAGACCGCGTAGGAGCGGAGCTTGTCGGCGCGGCGCCCTTCACGGAGCTTCGCCATGACCTCGCGCTCGATCTGGCGGACGCGCTCACGCGAGAGCCCGAAACGCTTGCCGATCTGATCGAGGGTGCGGGGCTGGCCGTCATCGAGACCGAACCGCAGTGTGATGACCTGCTGTTCGCGCTCCTCGAGCGTGGACAGGACCGCACGGACGTCCGAGTGCATGACGTTGGTGACGACCGTGTTCTCGGCGCTGGTGGCCTCGGCGTCCTCGATGAAGTCGCCCAACGGCGCCTCCTCGTCCGCGCCGACGGGCATGTCCAGGCTCACCGGGTCGCGCGAGTGGTCGAGCAACTCCTCGATCTTGTGCGCGGGGATCCCCGACTCCTCCGCCAGCTCGTCGAGGGTCGCCTCGCGACCGAGCTGCTGGTGGAGCTCCCGCTTGATGCGGGCGAGCTTGTTGACCTGCTCGACCAGGTGCACGGGGAGCCGGATGGTGCGGGACTGGTCCGCCATCCCCCGGGTGATCGCCTGGCGGATCCACCACGTGGCGTAGGTCGAGAACTTGAAGCCCTTGGCGTAGTCGAACTTCTCCATGGCCCTGATCAGGCCGAGATTGCCCTCCTGGATGAGGTCCAGCAGCGGCATGCCGCGCCCCGTGTAGCGCTTGGCGAGTGAGACCACCAGACGCAGGTTGGCCTCGAGGAGGTGCGCGCGGGCGGCCTCGCCCTCCGCGACGATCACCTTGAGGTCGGCCTTCTTGGTGGGGCCCATCCGCTTCTTGGTGGCCAGGAGATGGGCGGCGTAGAGACCGGCCTCGATACGCTTGGAGAGTTCGACCTCGTCCTCCGCGTTCAGCAGAGCCGTCTTGCCGATCCCGTTGAGGTAGACGCGGACGAGGTCCGCGCTGGGGCTCTGGCCATCCGAATCCGCCTCCGTCCGACGGTCCGATCGGGTGGTGGCTGACGTCATGTCTCCTCCTCCTGCCGGCCCGGGGGATCAGAGTCGGCGGTCGGTTGCTGATGGACGGAACGGACGCGTGTCCGGGTCACGGTCACGTACTGCTACAACGGCGGTGGTGCCGGGAATGTTCCCGGGCCCATGACGTCCGTCACGACGTCCGGGAACCCGAGGTGTCGACGAGGACGGTGAACGGGCCGTCGTTCACGGAGCTGACCTGCATCATCGCGCCGAACGCCCCGGTCTCGACCTCGAGTCCCCGCTCACGGAGACCTCGCACCACCGCATCGACCGCGGCCTCGGCCCGAGCCCCGGGCGCCGCGCGGGACCACGACGGTCGGCGCCCCTTGCTCGTCGACCCCATGAGGGTGAACTGGCTGACCACCAGGACGGGCGCGCCGATCTCGACCGCGCCCGCCTCACCAGGCAGGATGCGCAGCTCCGCGATCTTGCGGACCATCGTGGCGACGTCCCCCTCGTCGTCGTCGGTCGACACCCCCAGCAGCACCAGCAGCCCGGCGCGGGGGAGTGCGCCCACGATCTCCCCGTCCACGGTGACCGACGCCTCGGTGACGCGCGTGATGACGGCCCTCACCCGCCCACCGGCCCCGGGGTGGCGGCGGCGCGGACGCCGGGCGGGAGCAGCCCGGGGACCCCGGCGGGGACGACGAAGCCGTGGAGGAACAGGTCGGCCACGACCCTGCGCACGGGTTCCGCCAGCTCACCGGGGTCACGACCGGCCCCCGCGGCGGCGAGGACGACGAGATCCTCCAGGGGGAGCGCACCCATACGCGCCCCTCGGAGGACCGTCGCGGTCAGCGGGTCGATCTCGTGGCGCCAGCGTGCACCGGTGACGCGCTCGACCACCACCGACCCGGCCGGTGCAGAGGCCCCGGACGTCTCGTCCCCCGCGTCACCGGCGTCCGGTGCCAGACTCTCCGAGACGTGCAGGTGGACGTCGGGGGAGACGGTGAACACCGTCGCGTCCAGCGCCCGCTCCTGCCCGCCCTGTCGGTCCGCGGCCGCCCGCAACCACGCCATGCGCGCGAAGTAGGCCTCGGCCTCGTCCCCGAGCCCCTCGTCGAAGGGGTGGGTGAGGTCCTCGCAGAGCACCGACGACGCGCCGTCGATCCGCCTGAGGAAGACGTACCCGAACCCGACCCCGTCGACGCCCCGGTCCTCGAAGTGGTCGAGCCAGGCGTCCGCGGCGAGGGCTGTGGACTCGTCCCTCGGGTCCATGCCCTCGTCCGTGAGCCATGTCCAGACGTAGAGCTCCGGGTCCGAGGTGTCGCGACGGAGCACCCAGGCCTCCACCCCGTCGGAGGGGACCCACGACGCCACGTGGGTCCGCCAGTCGGTGTCCTGGCGTTCCACCCAGGAGGCCAGGATGACCGCGGTGCCGTCCCGGGTCAGGTGTTCGTGAGCCCCGGACACGACCGTCCGGCTCGCCCCGTCGAGGGCGAGCCCCGACTCGCGGTACGAATGGCCGGGCTCGGAGGGGCCCACCACGAACGGTGGGTTGGCGACGACCCGGTCGAAACGACGATGGGCGACGGGTTCGAACCAGGGACCGACGAGCAGTTCCCCGTCCAACCCGTTGATGGCCAGCGTGGCGGACGCCAGGTCCAGGCATCTGGGGGTGATATCCGTACCCGTCGCCGTCCTCGCGGTCCCGAGGGCGTGCACGAGCTGGATGCCGCAGCCGGTGCCGAGGTCGAGGACGGAGTCCACGTGCGAGGTGGGTGTGATCCGGAGGAGGGACAGCGTGGCCTGCCCGACCCCGAGGACGTGGTCTGGCCTCGTGGTGGCGTGGGCCATCGACCCGTCGACGTCGGCGAAGACCCAGCGTGTGCCGTGACCGGTGTCCACGGGCCGGAGGTCGAGGAGCGCCCGGAGGGTCGCCTCCGGCGTGGTCTGACGGGTCCACAGTCCGGCGTCGATCCCGTCGGCTACGGGTACCCCGGGCAGGGCCGCCACGACCTCGCCCTCGGGGACCGCGTCACCCAGGATGAACAGCCGGACCAGGGTCCCGACCGGCCCGGCGGAGCGGGCGTGCCTGCGGACGGACGCCGGGTCCGAGCGGGCGAGCGCCGAGACCGCCTCCGGCCCCAGTGCGTCCTCCAGTTCGGGCACCGTGAAGTGGCACTCGCGGAACGACTCCGCCAGTGCGGGGGCCAGGCGGGTGAGGGCGGGAACTGTCGGGGTCACCGGGCGGGATCGCTCTCATCGGGTCGGTCGGCCGGGTCCGGGGCACCCGAGGCGGGACCGTCGCCGGAGCGGTCCCCGGGTGCCGGGGCGTCGTGGGTCGGGCCGTCGTGGGCCGGGCTCTGGTGCGAGGGGCCACCTGTGAGGCCCGGCGGCATCGCGCGGGGCGTGTGATTGGCCAGCGCACCGGCGGTGTACATCCGTGCCTGCCCCTTGGGTAGCGGAGGCCTGTCGTTGGCGCTGATCACGGCGATCCACGGGATCGGTATGGACCCCGCGACGATGGCCAGTGCGATCCACGGGTTGTTCCAGAGAGCCAGGGAACCCGCGGCGAGGAGCAACGCCGGGATCCGGATGGACATCAGGAGGAAGTACCGCTTCTTCCGCGCCGTGAGCTCGTCCCGGTAGGACTCCCGCGCGGCGGTGATCAGAACGGGCCTCGCGGTGCCGTCCCGATCCTTGGACCGCTTGCGACGGGAGTCGGGTGCCATGGCCCCCAAGGTACTCCGGCGTTGGCGCGCCGACCGTGGCGTGCGGCATCATGAGGGGGTGAGCACCACCCGGACCAAGACACTAGAGCGCCCCGAGGTCACGACGACCGAGGAGACGCAGGACGACGCGCCCAAGTTCTTCCACTACGTGGACAAGAGCAAGATCGCCGAGAGCGCGGTCATGGGCTCCTATGTGATCGCCCTCTGTGGCGAGGTGTTCCCTGTCACCCGGTCCGCCAAGCCCGGTTCTCCCGTCTGCCCGGAGTGCAAGCGCGTCTACGAGACCCTGAAGCCTGGTGAGTGAACCCGGCGCGGTCCCGGGCACCGAGGAGCAGACCGCAGACCCCGCCGCCACGGCGGCCGCGGGCGCGCCGCTGCGCGCCTGGCAGCGGACCGCGCTGCGCAAGTACCTCATGGCTCGGCCGAAGGACTTCCTCGCCGTGGCCACCCCCGGCGCCGGTAAGACGACGTTCGGTCTGCGCGTGGCCACCGAACTCCTGACCGACCGGACGGTCGACGCCATCACCGTGGTGGCCCCCACCGAGCACCTCAAGTTCCAGTGGGCCGAGGCCGCCGCGAGGGCCGGTATCGCGCTCGATCCCGAGTACTCCAACTCCTCCGGCGCTCTCGCGCCGGAATACCACGGCGTGGTGGTCACCTACGCCCAGGTGGCCTCCCACCCGTTCAAGCACCGCGAACGGACCGCATCCCGCCGTACGCTGGTGATCCTCGACGAGATCCACCACGGCGGCGACGCCAAGAGCTGGGGAGACGGCATCCGTGAGGCGTTCGACGACGCCGAGCGTCGCCTGTCCCTGACCGGCACACCGTTCCGCTCCGACGACAGTCCGATCCCGTTCGTCACCTACGAACCCGACGGCCAGGGCCATCAACGGTCCAGGGCCGACCACTCCTACGGGTACGCCGACGCCCTGGCCGACGGCGTCGTGCGACCCGTCGTCTTCCTCGCCTATTCCGGCGAGGCGCGCTGGCGGACCAACGCCGGTGAGGAGTTCTCCGCCCGGCTCGGCGAACCACTCAGCGCGGACCAGAACTCGCGCGCCTGGCGGGTGGCGCTGGACCCCCACGGCGACTGGATGCCGGCGGTCCTCCAGGCGGCACACACCAGGCTCCGGCAGATCCGCGCGGGTGGGGTGCCCGACGCCGGCGGGCTGGTGATCGCCACCGACCAGGAACGCGCTCGCGAGTACGCGGCTCTGCTCACGGAGATCACCGGGCGGGCCCCCGTCGTCGTCCTGTCCGACGACCCCACCGCCTCGAGCCGGATCGGCACGTTCTCCGCCTCGACGGACGAGTGGATGGTCGCGGTCCGCATGGTCTCGGAGGGAGTGGACGTGCCGCGCCTGAGCGTGGGGGTGTACGCCACCAGCGCCTCGACCCCCCTGTACTTCGCCCAGGCCATCGGCCGGTTCGTCCGGTCCCGCAGGCCGGGGGAGACCGCGTCGGTGTTCCTGCCGTCGGTCCCGGTCCTGTTGCAGCTCGCCTCCCAGATGGAGGCCCAGCGGGATCACGTCCTGGGCAAGCCCCACCGCGAGGACGGGCTCGAGGACGAGTTGCTGGCGCAGGCCAACCAGCAACACGACGAGCCCGACGCGGACGACGAGGACAAGGGGTACATCTCCCTCGGTGCGGACGCCGAACTCGATCAGATCGTCTACGAGGGGTCCTCCTACGGCACGGCCACGTTCGCGGGGAGCGAGGAGGAGGCCGACTACATCGGTCTCCCCGGTCTGCTCGGGGCGGACGACGTCAAGGCCCTCCTGCGTCAGCGGGAGAAGGAGCAGATCAGGCGGTCGTCCGGTGAGGGGTCCTCCGCGCCCGGGGCCGTGGCGGTGGTGGGCGTGGGGACGGACCCGACCATCTCCGGCACCACCCTCCCGGGCAACGCCGGCGGTCCGGGGGCGAACGCGGGTGCGGCTGCCGCCCGCGTGGCCTCCGCGGCCGAGCTTAAGGATCTGAGGCGCCAACTCAACACGCTGGTGTCCGTGTACTCGGGCCGTCTGGGCAAGTCCCACGGAGCGATCCACACGCAGCTGCGTAACTCCTGTGGTGGTCCTCCGGTGCCCATGGCCTCGGCCGACCAGATCCGGGAACGCATCTCGCTGCTGCGTAGCTGGTAGGGGCAGCTGGAAGGGGACGCTGGAAGGGGCTTAGAACCACGCCTCGCCGTCCCTGTCGGATGAGCATGCGAACGAGCCCGGGCCCCGTCGACATAAACGGGGCCCGGGCTCGTCCGGGGTACCGGACCGGCGGGAGATCAGTCCAGGTAGTCGCGTAGCACCTGGGACCGCGACGGGTGGCGCAGCTTGGACATGGTCTTGGACTCGATCTGGCGGATCCGCTCGCGCGTGACCCCGTAGACCTGGCCGATCTCGTCCAGCGTGCGGGGCAGTCCGTCGGTGAGGCCGAAGCGCAGCCGCACCACGCCCGCCTCGCGCTCGGACAGGGTGTCGAGCACCGAGCGGAGCTGGTCCTGGAGCAGCGTGAAGCTCACCGCGTCCACGGCCACCACGGCCTCGGAGTCCTCGATGAAGTCGCCGAGCTGCGAGTCGCCCTCGTCACCGATGGTCTGGTCGAGCGAGATGGGCTCCCGGGCGTACTGCTGGATCTCCAGCACCTTCTCCGGGGTGATGTCCATCTCCTTGGCCAGCTCCTCCGGGGTGGGCTCGCGGCCCAGGTCCTGGAGCAACTCGCGCTGGATGCGCCCGAGCTTGTTGATGACCTCGACCATGTGCACCGGGATGCGGATGGTGCGGGCCTGGTCGGCCATGGCGCGGGTGATGGCCTGGCGGATCCACCAGGTCGCGTAGGTCGAGAACTTGTAGCCCTTGGTGTAGTCGAACTTCTCGACGGCGCGGATCAGACCCAGGTTGCCCTCCTGGATGAGGTCCAGGAACGCCATCCCCCGGCCCGTGTAGCGCTTGGCCAGGGACACGACCAACCGGAGGTTCGCCTCGAGCAGGTGGTTCTTGGCGCGGACGCCGTCCCGCTCGATCCACTTGTAGTCGCGGCGCTGGGCGGTGGTGAGCTTCTCGCCACGCTCGACGACCTGGGCCATGAACCAGGTGGCGTAGAGGCCGGCCTCGATACGCTTGGCCAGCTCGACCTCCTCCTCGGCGTTGAGAAGGGCGACCTTGCCGATCTGCTTGAGGTACGCGCGGACCGAGTCGGCCGAGGCGGTGAGCTCGGCGTCCTTGCGGGCCTGCCGCAGGGCCTCGGACTCGTCCTCGTCCCAGACGAAGTCACCCGACGCCTTGTCCTTGGCGGTCGGACCCTCCTTGGTCTCCTCGTCGGCCTCCGCGTCATCGACGTCGACGACATCGACCTCGACGTCCTCGAGTTCGGCGGTGTCCGGCTCGACCTCGAGTGCCTCGACCGGTGCGTCGTCGATCGGAGCGTTGTCCGTGAGCGCGGGATCGCCCGCGGCGGCGGTCTTCTTGGCCGCGGTCTTCTTGGCCGCGGTCTTCTTGGCCGGGGCCGACTTCTTCGCCGCCGTCTTCTTGGCGGGCGCGGCCTTCTTCGCTGGTGTCCTGCTCGCCGCGGTCTTCTTGGCGGGGGCCTCGCCCGTGACCTCGGTGTCCGACGGATCGCCGCTCATCGCGGGATCCGAACTGGTGGTCTTCGTGGCTGCCACAAACGCCCCTTCACAACCGGTGAATCGATGGGAAACGGGGATCGATGCCGCATCGTATGCCGACACTCGAGCCGTCCGCCTTGCGGTACCGGGCCCGTCCCCGGCCGGTAGGTGATCCCGGCCTGCGCCATTGTAACGAGGAACCCGCCCGGAGGTCGCATCAGGCGCTGTTGACGAGGGGTCAGTAGCTGCCCGGGGACAGTGTCGACCCCAGATCGACCAGGCCGTCGCGCGCCGCCGAGTACAGCGCCGCCCCGATGATCCCGGCATCGCCACGTCTGATGGCCGCACGAACCGGGGTGCGGTTCTCCAGGAGCGGGAACCACTCCTCGGCGGCCTCGCTGATCCCGCCCCCCAGGACGAATGCGCGGGGCCAGAGCAGGTCCTCGAGGCATCGCAGGACGTTGGACACGTGGGGCGCCCATTCCTCGTAGGTCAGTCCGTCCCGTGCACGTACCGATGCGGAGGCCAGGTGCTCGGCCTCGTCGAAACCCCGGCCGGCGATGTCCTCCACCATGAGGTGTCCGAACTCCGTGTTGGGGACGAGATGGCCGTCCAGCAGCAGTGCCGATCCGATCCCCGTGCCGAAGGTCAGCAGGACCACCAGGCCGTCCACCCCCTCACCGGCGCCGTAGTGCACCTCGGTGACACCCGCCGCGTCGGCGTCGTTGAGCATGACCACCGAGCGTCCGGGGAGGTGCCTGTCGAACAGGGCGACCACGTCGCAGCCGACCCAGGAGCCGTCGATGTTGTGGGCGATCCTCGCGACGCCGTCGTGGATGACGCTGGGGAGAGCCACCCCCACCGGGCCGTCCCATCCGAGTTCGTCGACCATCGCGCGGATGACCCCGGCGACCGCGTCCGGGGTCGCCGGCTGCGGGGTGGGACGTGTCGACCGGGGGCCGAGGAGTTCCCCGGTGCCGAGGTCGACCAGCCCCGCCTTGATCCCTGTGCCGCCGACGTCCACCCCCAGGCCGGTGGAGGAGGCCGGCGCCTGGGTGCTCTCGGTAGGTGTGGGGGTGGGCATCTCGGGCTCCCGGGTGACGGGCCGTGAGGGTCACGGCTGCGGTTGGAGTCCACCGGACCGACGGGGCACGATGGGGGCGACGAGCGCCCGTTCGTCAGCGTATCTGTCCGGTACCACCGTGGGCCGGTCCAATCGGGGACGACGACGAGGTGAGCCGACATGTCGGAGGAGACGGACGGAGGGGTCGCGCGATCAACCCACGCGGACACCGTCGACGAATTGAGGCGGTTCGCGGGTCGGCTCGCGGTCTCGGGCGGTGACGTGGCCCGGCGGATGGTGGAGCAGTTCGGCTCCACCGGGCTCGACGCGCGTGCCAAGAGCTCTGCGACCGACCCGGTGACCGTCATCGACACCACCGTGGAGGAGCACCTCCGTTCGCAGGTGGTCTCCGCCCGGCCCGGCGACCGCGTCCTGGGGGAGGAGGGTGGCGAGGAGGCGACCGCCCCGGGACGGGGGGTCGTGCGGTGGGTGGTGGATCCGGTCGACGGAACCGTCAACCTCCTCTACGGGATCCCCTTCACCGCCGTCTCGGTGGCGGCGGAGGTCGACGGGGTGGTCCTCGCGGGTGCGGTGCACAACATCGTCACCGGCGAGACCTGGACCGCGGGGCTCGGCCGCGGGTCGAGCCTCCGGTCCGCCACGGGCACGCTCACCGAACTGACGGCGTCGGCGTGTGACGACCTGTCGATGGCGCTCGTGGGAACCGGGTTCTCCTACGACTCCGACGTCCGCGCGGAACAGGGGCGGGTGGTCGCGGAGCTCCTCCCGCGGATCCGTGACATCAGACGGTGCGGGTCCGCGGCCCTGGACCTGTGCATGGTGGCCACCGGCCGGATCGACGCCTACTACGAGCGCTGCCTCAAGCCGTGGGATCACGCGGCCGGGGCCCTGATCGCCGCCGAGGCCGGCGCGGTGGTGAGGGTCTCCCACGACGACGAGGTCCCCACTGCCGCCGCCGCACCCGGTGTGGCGGGGGAGTTCCTGTCCGCGATCGAGGCGCTCGGGGGCGCGGTCAGCAGTTGACGGCTCGCGCCGCGTCCAGCTCGGCGGAGATCGGTTGACGTCCCACCTTGAGCTCGTCGAGCGCCCCCACGCTCTCCGCCGAGTCCGACAGTCGCGAGAAGATCGTCCCCAGCACCAGGTCGACGGACTCGTCCGCCCGCCCGTCGGACACCAGCTGCATGCACGGCGCGGCGAGGGACAGTGACCTCGCGCTCGCCTCCCCGGCCTCGCCGTAGCGGATCTGCCCGTGGCACTCGAGGTCCTGGGCGTAGATCGGGTCGTTGCCGGTGGCGTCGGCTCCCGCCGGCTGGAATCCGCGTTCGGCGAGTTGGGCGGCGACCGCACCCGCCTGACCGCTCTGGCCGTTGGCGTTGAGCACCCGGACCCGCGTGTCCGCCAACAGGGCCGGCTCGACCGAGTCGAGTGCGCCGGCGGGCTGTTCCCGCAGTCCGGCCTCCTCCGCCGCGGGCGTCACGGGACAGGCGGCGGCCTGGGTCGCCGCATCGCTGCCCATGAGCGCGGAAGCCCACACCAGACCCCCGAGGACCAGCGTGGCCACCACGAACAGCACGTAGGGTCTGCGTAGTCGTCCCATCCCCCGAGTGGGGGTCGGACTGGGTGTCGCCTGGGCGCTGAGGTGGACGACCATGAGGGTCCTTCCTGCAGGTGTCACGGTGCGGGAGCCCTGTCCGGGTCCGCCTCACCACTGTAATCGTCGGGGAATCGGCGTCCCGGTGGGGACACGGTCCGGAAGCGCGGATGAAATCCCTGCTAGTTTCCGTTAATATGCGTGCGCCGGTCGGTCCACGATCGAACCGACCGCCCCTCGCCACCTGACCGCTAGAGAAGAGACACATGGCAACCGACTACGACGCACCCCGCCGGACCGAAGCTGACGAGCTGGCCGGTGATTCGCTGGAGGAACTCAAGGCCCGGAGGGCGGAGGGGGCTACCGGCGAGGTCGACGTGGACGAGACGGATACCGCCGAGTCCTACGAACTCCCGGGGGCGGATCTCTCCGGAGAGGAACTCACGGTCCGTGTGGTTCCCGAGCAGGACAATGAGTTCACCTGCGGAGACTGCTTCCTCGTCCATCACCGGAGCCGGTTCGCCGAGGAGAGGGACGGACTGCCGATCTGCGTGGACTGCGCGGGCTGATCGCTCAGCTGTAGTGGTTGTCCGGGAGGGCCGCCGCGAGTCCTTCCGGGTCACGGGTGCTGATCAGCCAGTAGGGCGTGGGGTCCAGCGGGTCGTCCAGGACGACGATCACCATGGTGGGGACATAACCGCGGTGGACGACGAACGCCTCCGGATCGAGTTGGCGCCCCATCGCGGCCTGCTTGGCGGTCGCGGGCACGACGGCGCTGCGCGAGATCGCCTCGAAGGGCAGACGCGCGCGGCCCGCGTACAGGGTCCCTCCGCCCTGACCGTCGGACTCGACCTCGATACGCTCGCGACCGACGGTGACGAAGAGCCACGCGAACAGGGCGGGCACGACCACGGTGAGCAGCCACAGCCACCACGGCGCGCCGAGTACCGAGGCCACGGCGGCCACGAGGACGGTGATGGCGGCGAGAAGCACCCACCACCATCCCGGTACCCGGAGTCGTTCCGAGTGAACAGGGCGCGGGACCCGGTCGGGCGACGGTCGGAGATCTTCTTCGGTCACGACATCAAGACTATCCATCACCCGGGCTCCACCCGGCAGGAGGGCGGCCAGCCATGAACCACCCCGACCACTCGTCCGGATCACGCGGACCGCTGCGGCTACGGAGGTTGGACCCCGGTCTTCCGGTGCCGTCCCGCGCCCACCCCTCCGACGCGGGCATCGATCTGTTCTCGGCCGAGGACTGCGCACTCGAACCCGGGCAGCGTGCGCTGGTGGGCACAGGGGTGGCCGTCGCCATCCCGGAGGGGTACGCCGGGCTCGTCCACCCCAGATCCGGTCTCGCCGCACGGGCGGGACTGTCGATCGTCAACGCCCCGGGCACCATCGATGCCGGGTATCGCGGCGAGATCAAGGTCAACCTCGTCAACCTCGACCCGTCCGAACCGGTTCACATCGGACGAGGTGACCGGATCGCACAGTTGATCATCCAGAGAGTCGAACTCTGGGACGTGCAGGAGGTCGACGAGCTCGACCAGACCGACCGGGGAGAGCGGGGCCACGGCTCGACCGGAGGTCACCACCGCCTGACCTGACCGGCACCACACCACGTTGGGTAGCGTCAAGAGGCACGGTCCCGACCGGGACCGGGTCGCACGCGGAGAGGATTCGACCATGTTCGGACGCAAGAAGTCGGTGACCGGGGACCGCGACGCCGCCACCCCCGGGGAACCCGCGGACTCCGCACCGTCCACGACCGGTCCGCATGACCGCTCGTCGGTCGGGGACGTGGCCCGGTACTACACCGACCTCGGGTACGGACACCTCGACCTCGGTTCCCTGGTGATCGGCGTCCCCAAGGGGCGCGATCTGAACGTCGCGCTGGATCCGAACGGTCAGCCGGAGTTCCACGTGGTCACCACCGTGTCGCGGGTGATCCCGCGCGCCTTCGCCGCGCCGAAGTCGGCCGGGCAGTGGCGGACCATGGTCGCCGCCATGCGCGAGCAGCTCGAGGGTCAGGGCGCCGAGGTCACCGTCGAGGACGGTCCGTGGGGGCGCGAACTCGTGGCCGCCATGCCGGGTGCCGTCTTCCGTGCGATCGGGGTCGACGGGCACCGGTGGACCGCCGAGGTGCGCATCATGGCCACCCCGGAGCTGGCCGAGCAGGCCGCCGAGGAGGGTCGGGAGGTGTTCAAGCATCTGCTGGTGAACCGTGGCGACGGACCGATGCCCGTCCGGGAGGTGCTTCCGCTGACCATCCCCGACGAGATCCAGCAGGCGCTGGTCAAGGCGCAGTCGCAGTTGGCGGCACAGCAGCAGGCGCAGGCCTACCAGCAGCAGATGGCGGCAGGTCAACAGGGTCAGACGGCCGCGCAGGCCCGGCCCCAGGGCCAGCCGGCCGCGCAGGCCCGGCCCCAGGGCCAGCCGGC
>NZ_JAALDZ010000012.1:0-12394 GCF_014145125.1 Dietzia sp. CQ4
GGGCTGGTCTCCACCGCTCCCATCGGGGGAGCCGGATACGCGGCCTCCAAGTCCGCGGTCATCGGCGTCACCCGGGAGCTCGCCGGCCAATGGGGCCGACGAGGCGTGCGGGTCAACGCCGTGGTGCCCGGGTGGTTCGACACCGAGATGACCGACGGGCTGTTCGCCAACGACAAATCCGCGGGCTGGGTCCGTCGCAACACCATGCTCAACCGCGGTGGCCGCGCGGGTGAGGTCGACGGCGCGGTGCTGTTCCTGGCCTCCGACGCCGCGAGCTACGTCACCGGGCACGTCCTCACCGTGGACGGCGGGTGGACGGCTCGATGAACGCTCCGGCGTCAGGGCGCGCGCTGCCCGCGACCATGCGGGCGTGGCGTCTGCACGAGTGGGGTTCGGGCCCCAGGCTCGACCGCATCCCCGTGCCACGTCCCGGACCCGGTGAACTGCTGCTGAAGGTGGACGCCGCCGGGTTGTGCCACTCCGATCTGCACATCATGGACTCGCCCGAGGGCCGGCTGCCCTACACCCTCCCGTTCACCCTCGGCCACGAGGTCGTGGGCACGGTGGTCGCTGTCGGCGACCGCACCGACGAGAGCCGGGTCGGCGTGACCTACGCCGTGCACGGAGTGTGGTCGTGCGGTGAGTGCCGGAAGTGCCGGAGCGGACGGGACAACTACTGCGTCCGACTCGAGGGCGCGGTCGGCGGCGGAATCGGGCGCGACGGGGGACTGGCCGACTACATGCTCGTCCCCGCGGCGCGCCATCTCGTCGCCGTCGACCCCGACGCGGGGCCGGCCCTCGCCCCGCTGACCGACGCCGGACTCACCGCCTACCACGCGGTCCAGTCGCAGCCGGTCACCGTGAGGGGATCGGTGGTCGTGGTGATCGGGATCGGCGGGCTCGGCCACCTCGCACTGCAGGTGTTGAGATCCCGTTCGCCCGAGGTGGTGGTGGCGGTCGACCCCCGCGAGAGCGCCCGGGCGCTGGCCACCGAGCTCGGCGCGGACCACGCTGTCGCCTCGGTCGCGGAGGCCGCCGAGGTGGTCGACCGGCTGGCCGCGGGCACGGGCGCCGACCTGGTCTTCGATTTCGTCGGCGCGCAGGAGACCGTGGCCGCCGGTGCGCGAATGCTGGCCACGGGGGGAGGGCTCACCGTGGTGGGGTCCGCGGGCGGGTCGCTGACCGTCGACAAACAAGGATCTGTCCCACGCGGGTGGCGGGTCGCCGCACCGTTCTGGGGCCCGCACACCGACCTGGCCGCCGTCCTCGCCCTCGCGGCCGAGGGTGAGATCGTCTCCGTCGTCGAGGAGCGCACGATGGACGAGGTGCCCGCGGCCTACGAGGATCTGCGACACGGTCGGGCATCCGGTCGCCTCGTCGTCGTCCCCGGAACCGACCCGTCCGCGGCGTGACACGCCGTCGGACCCCTGATCGCTTAGGAGAAGCCCAATGAAGCAGCTCGCCCAGGACGTCATCGACCGCGCGGCCCGCACGCCCGGTGACGTCGCCGTGGTGGACGGGGACGGTGTCCACGACCTCGCGGAGATCCTCGCCGGGGCGCGGGCGCTCGCCGGGGTCATCGAGGCCGCGGTGGACGGCCCGCCGACCGTCCTCATCCGTGCGGACAACTCGTGGCGGACGGTGTCGGCCGCAGTGGCCGTGGGACTGGCCGGCGGGATGCTCGCGGTGATGAGCGGACACGCGACGCGCTCGGAGTTCGACTTCGCCGCGGAGGATCTGCAGCCGGACGTCGTGGTGACCGCCACCGACACCGCCGAGGTGTGGGGGCTGGCCGAACACGGGTTCGTCGAGGTCGGCCGGGCACTGGACGGCTGGGTCGTCTCGGGGCCGGCGGACGGTCGTTCCAAGGGCGTCGAGCGCTGGAACGGCGGAGCGGTGGCCGCCATGACCTCCGGGTCAACCGGACGCCCGAAGTGCGTGATCCAGACCGAGGACGCCCTGCGGTACGCGTGCCGCTCGACGATCGGGGCCGTCGGCCTGGAGCCCGGGGACGCGGTGGGCGCGCTGGTGCCCCTGTCCTCCGCGGCCGCGATCTGCTTCGGGATGTACCTGCCGACCATGCTCGGTGGCGCGATGGTGGCGCTGGACAGGTGGAGGCCCGAGACGGCGGTCGCGCTCCTGCGCGAGCAGCGCGTGGCCTGGACGATGCTGGTCCCGACCATGGCTCTCCAACTCACCCTGGTCGACGGTGCCGAGGGCGCGCTGGCGGCGATGCGGGCCATGACCGTCGGCGGCGGTCCGATGAACCAGAAGGCCCTGCACGACGCCGAGGTGAAGCTGGGCACGACCCTGCTCCGGGTGTTCGGGATGTCCGAGTGCCTGGGCCACACCACCCCGTCGCCCTCGGACGACGTGGAGGTGCGCCTGGGGCGGGACGGTCGCCCGTTCCCCGGCACCGAGGTGAGGGTGGTGGACGAGGCCGGCACGGTGCTCGAGTCGGGGGAGCTGGGGTCCCTGCAGGTGCGTGGGCCGTCGCTGTTCGTGGGGTACGCCCGCGACGGCGCCCCGGTCGCCCCCGACGTCAACGCCGAGGGATTCCTCGCCACCGGCGACCGGGCCGTGATCCACGATGACGGCAGCGTGAGCATCCGTGGTCGCGAGAAGGACCTCATCATCCGCGGCGGACGCAACATCGACATCAACGAGGTGGAGGGCGCGCTCGCGGCCGTCCCGGGGATCCACCAGGTGTGCGTGGTCCCCGTCCCCGACCCGGTGCTGGGCGAACGGACCGCCGCGCTCGTGGTCTCGGAGGGTGAGCCTCTCGGGCTCGACGAGATCCGCCGGCACCTGGAGGCCGCGGACTTCCCGAAGTTCAAGTGGCCGGAGTTCGTGCGGTCGGTCTCGGTGCTGCCGCAGTCCAGGGTGGGCAAACTGGACCGCAAGGGCGCGGCGAGCCTCGCGGCGGAGATCTTCGGCGACTGAGATGCGCCGGGGACGGGTCGGTGAGCCGCCATCTGGATGCATACCGGTGTGACCTGAACTCACTTTCCCATAACCTGGACTGATGATCACGAACACGGGGGGTACAGGCGATGGCGCCAACCAAGACTGAGGGCCCGCGGTCCAAGAGGAACGTCATCCTCGAGGCGGCGGTGGCCAACTTCGGCAGCGTCGGTTACGAGCACACCAAGTGGGCGACGATCGCGGGTGAGGTGGGGATCGGCCAGACCGCGCTGTACCACTACTTCGAGTCCAAGGCGCACTGCCTGCTCACCATCATGAGCGCCGAACTCACCAGGTACCACGAGCGCTTCACGGTGGCGGTCGAGGGAGTGGGCGACGCCGAGACCGCGCTGCGGGCGGCGATCTCCAGCGCCTACGACATCAGCGAGACCGAGGCGCTCCAGGCGCGGATCCTGCTGCACCACATCGACATGCTCGCCACTCCGCGTTCGTCCGAGCGGGAGGAGGAGGAGCGGGTCCGGGCGCGTGAGCTCGTCCGGGTGGTCGAGCGGGACTGGACCGGCCTCCTGGAGCGCGGGATGGACTCCGGGGAGTTCCCCCGCCGCGACCCGGTCGAGCTCGGGCGGTTCGTGCTCGGACTGATCAACTCCGTGTGGAACTGGTACCGGCCCGGCGGGAGCCGAACGCTCCCCGAGGTCTCGGAGTCGGTCCGGGGGGCGTGCGAACGCCTCGTGCACTGAGGCGGTCGTCCGCCGCGTGGTCACGGTTCCGTCGATCCGGTCGTCGCGGTCGGGGGCCGTGCACCCGGCCACGGTGGTACCGTGTCCTCACATACTGAAGTGAATTCAACTACGGAGGAACCGTGTACAACCTCATCGTCATGGCGTCCAAGCCCAGCGACTGGACCCACGAGGAGTTCATCACCTGGTGGCGGGGCGAGCACGCCGAGGTGACCTACCCGCTGCCCGGCCTGCGCCGCTGGTCCCACACGGCGGTCAAGGCGACCGGCGGGAACAAGCATTCCCTCGGGTGGGACGGGGTGTCGGTCCTCAGCTTCGACTCCAAGGAGGCCTATGACGCGATGCTCGAGAGTCCCGAGTGGGCGAAGGCCGCCGAGCACGTCGGCTCCATGGGCGGCCGCGCCATCATGGTGATGGGCGACGAACAGGTCATGGTCTCCGGCTCGTGACCACCGGGGCAGCGGACTGGACCGAGCTCGGGTGCCATCCGGTGGCCGAGGGCGTCCACCGGATCCCCCTGCCGATGCCGCAGGACGGCCTGCGCGCGATCAACGTCTACGTGATCGAGGGCCCGGACGGGGTCTCCCTCATCGACGCCGGGTGGAACGTCCCGGGCAACCTCGAGATCCTGCGAGACGGACTGCGGTCGGTCGACGTCGGCCTCGACGAGGTGACGGACGTCCACGTGACGCACATCCACCGCGACCACTACACGATGGGGCCGGAGCTGCGCAGGCGCGTCGGGAGTCGGATCCACCTGGGTGGCGGGGAGCGCCCCGGGTTGACCGAGCTCCGCGAACTGCGCACCAGCGTCCCGGCGGACTCGCTCGACCAGCTCCGTCGGGCGGGCGCCCCGGAGATCGCCGAGGCGTCCCGGGTCGAGGCGTTGTCCGAGCCCTGGCTGGCCCAGGACTGGGAGTTGCCCGACACATGGACCGAGGAGGGCCCGGTGTCGGTGGCCGGGCGACCGATGGAGGCGCGACGGACCGCCGGCCACACCAAGGGGCACCTGGTGTTCGACGACGCCGCCCTCGGCGTGACGTTCACGGGCGACCACGTCCTGCCCAGGATCTCGCCGTCGATCGGATTCGAGCTCGGGGGGTGGGACGATCCCCTGGGCGACTACCTCGCCTCGCTCGAGGCGATGCTGGAGCGTCCGGACACCCTCATGCTGCCGGCGCACGGCCAGGTCGGGGGGAGTGTCCACGGCCGGGTCCGCGAGCTGCTGTCCCATCACGACTCGAGACTGGACGCCACCCGCGCACAGGTCCTCGCCTCGCCGGGGGCGACCGGGCTCCAGGTGGCGTCGGGCCTGCCCTGGACCCGCCGCGAGCGCGCCTTCGGCTCGCTCGACGTGTTCAACCAGATGATCGCGACCTGCGAGACGATGGCGCACCTCGACGTCCTGGTGGCGAGGGGTGACGTCGTCGTCGACGAGGTCTCGCCGACCGGCGTGGAACGCTTCGTGACCGCCTGAGGCCGGACCGCGTCCCCACCGTGGTCCTCACCGGGCGGTCCAGCCGCCGTCCGCGTAGAGTTCGGCGCCGGTCATGAACCCGGCGTCGTCGCTGGCCAGGAAGGCCACGCATCCGGCGATCTCCGCGGGCGTGCCGAGGCGCCCCATCGGGGTGCCCGCGAGCATCCCGCGATGGCGCTCGCTGCCCTCGTAGCGCTCGAGGAGCTGGGGGGTCTCGATGAATCCGGGGTGAAGGGAGTTCACCCGGACGCCCCTCGTCGCCCAGTGCATCGCGGCGTTCTTGGACATGGTCCGCACCGCGCCCTTGGCCGCGTGGTAGGCGAAGCTGTTGCCGAACCCGCCGACGCTGCCGAGGATCGAGCAGACGTTGACGATCGCCCCGCCGCCTGTGCGTTCGATCGCCGCGCCCGCGTGCTTCATGCCCAGCCACACGCCGGTCTGGTCGACGTCGATCACGCGCTGCCAGTGCTCGGGGGACTCGTCCTCCAGCGTCTTGAGGCTGCCGATCCCCGCGTTGTTCACCAGCGCGTCCAGCCGGCCGTGGGTCTCCATGATGCGGTCCACCGCGGCGCTCCACTGCTCCTCGGACGCCACGTCGAGCTCCACCGTGAGGTGGGGGCCGGCCGGGAGGGAGGAGGCCACCTCGTCGAGGGGGGTACCGGGGAGATCGGCGACGACGACGACGGCGCCCTCGGCCGCGAGCCGGCCGCAGATCTCCGTGCCGATACCGCCGGTCGCACCCGTGACGAGGACGACGTGATCCTGAAAACGCTCCATGTGTTCGGCCTTTCCGGTGCCGGGGGGTGTACCGCTCCACGATAGATGAAGTGAACTGACTTCAGTATACGTCCCGGGTGGCCTCCCTGACCGGGAGCCGCTCAGCCCTGCGCGGGGAACACCACCATGAGTGCCTCGGCGATGCAGGCCGGCTTGTCCCCGCCCTCGACCTCGATCGCGTAGTGCACGCACGCGAGGACTCCGCCGGCCTGCGCGTCGCGTGTCCACGCCACCCGCCCCACCGCCCGGATCCTGTCGCCGGGGCGGACGGAGGAGGGGAACCGCACCTTGTCGAGTCCGTAGTTGATCGCGCGTCCGATGCCCTCGAACGTGAACAGTTCGGAGCTGAGGCGCGGGATGAGTGACAGCGTGAGGTAGCCGTGGGCGACGGTCGATCCCATGTCGGACGAGGCCGCCCGCTGTGGGTCGACGTGGATCCACTGCCAGTCCTCGGTGACGTCGGCGAAGGAGTCGATGCGGTCCTGAGTGATGACGAACCAGTCGCCGGCGCCGAGATCGAGGCCGGCGGCCGCGCGGAACTCGTCGACGCCGTGGAATACGTGGGTCATGGGTCCTCCTCGGTGGGGTGGCACCGGAGCTGCCCGGCGACACGCACGGTAGTGGTCCGTGGGCCGACGCGGTCCGCATTCGCCGAATCCGGTTCAGTCGGGCAGCGGCTACCGTTGAGGGGTGAACGAGGATAACGGTCCGGACCGGCGGAGCCTGGCCATCGGCTACGTCCCGGGCGTGCAACCCGACAAGTGGCTCACCCGATGGCGTGAGCGCAATCCGCTCGTGCCGATCTCGGCGCGGCGGATGGGTGATCCTCTGGCAGAGCTCGCCTCGACGCCGGGCGGAGGCGGCGTCGACGTCGTGTTCGTCCGCGAGGCCGAGGGCGCCCCCCGCTCCGCCCCTGCCGGCCTGCTGCGCATTCCGCTCTACACCGAGACCATGGCCGTGCTCGCGGCGCGGGGCCACGAGATCGGCGTCTACGAGTCCCTGTCCCGGGCCGACCTGGAGGGGGAGCCGTGGCTCGACCCCGTCGACGCGATCACCGCGTCGCCCGACGAGGTCTCCGCCGCGGTGGACCTGGTCGCGGCCGGGGTCGGACTACTGGTGCTCCCGCGGCCGTACGCCCGCTCACTGAGTCGCCGGGACGTCATCGAGCGCCCGCTGGAGGGCGTTCCCGCCACCCGCATGGGCGTCGCCTGGTCGTCGGACCGCGAGGGCGACGTGATGATCGACGAGTTCGTCGGCATCGTCCGCGGCCGCACCGCCACCACGTCCCGCAACGCCGGGGACGCGCCGAAGGAGAAGCTGAACGCCCGGCAGAAGGCGGCGGCGAAGGCGCGGGCGCGGGAAGAGCAGGCACGGGGAGAGCAGGCACGGGACGAGCAGCGCCGGGGCCGGCAGCACGCGCCGCGGGGGAAGGGCCGGTCACCCCGGGGACGGTGACGGGTCGGCGACGCCGCCCTCCCGCCCCGCGCCCACCATGCCGCGGGCGAAGTACACGTGCCGTGCCACCACGTCGTCTCTCGTCAGCGGGCCGTCGGGGCGGTACCAGGAGGAGATCGACACGCACAGCGACGAGATCGCGCGGGCCGCGTCCTCGGGGTGCTCGCAGGCGAAGTCCCCCGAGTCGACGCCGGCCCGGATGGCCTCCTCGAGCATCGCCTGCTGGGAGTCGCGTTGGGCGATGTGGTGGGCGCGGACCTCCGGGTCCATGCTCCGCATCTCCGTGGAGGCCACGAACGCCTGGTCCCGCCTGGCCATGTGGAAGCGGGCGAGACACTCCACGAGGTTCTCGAAGCGGGCGACCGGGTGGCTCCCGGCGTCCTCGACGGCCGCGCCGGTGTGCTCGAGCATCTCCGCCATCGCCGTGTCCACCACGGCCGCGAGGATCGCCTGTTTCGAGCGATAGTGGTGGTAGAGGCCCGGAACGGACAGTCCGGCCTCTTCGGCGATCATCCTGATCGAGGCGCCGTGGTACCCGTGACGCGCGAAGACGACCAGCGCGGCACGTAACGGGGGCGACAGGGTGTCGGGCCCGAATTCTCGCCAGTCGCTCATCGGTGGACTCTCCTCGGTCATCGAAAAACCCTAGCTGTCGATCACTTGACACGTGATGTGGTGTGGGTAACACTACATCGGACCGAGCGATCGATCGGTCGGGCCGACGGAGCGGAGGGCGATGATGAACGGACCGAACCCGCGCCCGTGGCGGGAGTTGTACCGTCCGGGTCTCGACGAGGGCCTCGCGGGGCGGCGGGCGACACTGGTCGACGCCTGGCGCGACCGGGTCGCGACGAGTCCGGACCGGACCGCGGTCGCGTACTTCGACACCATCCTCTCGGCGCGTGAGGTCGACCGCATGTCGGACGCCCTCGGCGCGGCGCTGCAGGATCGAGGGGTGCGGGGCGGCGACCGCGTCGGCATCCACCTGCAGAACATCCCGCAGTACGCGCTGGCGCTGCTCGCCCTGTGGAAGATCGGCGCCGCCGCCGTGGTCCTCAACCCGATGTACTTCGGTCGCGAGCTCCGGTTGCCCGTCGAGGACTCCGGCGCGGTGGGGATCATCGCCACCGACCGGGACGTCGCCGCGATCCGCGAGAGCGTGGAGGGCACCGACGCCGGATGGATCCTGAGCACCAGCGAGCGGGACCTCCAGACCAGGAACGACCCCCGGGTATTCGGCGGAACGGACCCGGGAGTGCCGTCGGAGGACGGCGATCTGGTGCGGCTCATCTCCGACTTCTCGGGTCGGACCCCGGCTCCCGTCACGGTGTCACCGGACGACCTCGCGCTGCTGACCTACACCTCGGGGACCACCGGTCCCCCGAAGGGTGCGATGAACTCGCACGCGAACGTGGTGGCCGTGGCCCGGAGTTTCGCCGACTTCGTCGGCATCGTGCCGGGAGACGTGGTGTTGGCCATAGCGCCGCTGTTCCACATCACCGGTGCCGTCATCAACGCGACCCTCGGCCTGCTGGGGGACACCGCCCTGGTCTTCGCCGGGCGCTTCCGGCCCGAGGTCGTCCTGGACGCCTTCCGCGAACACCGGGTCACCTACACGATCGGGTCCATCACGGCCTTCAACGCGCTCATGCGTCTGGACGAGGCCGGCCCGGAGCACTTCGCGTCCGTCAAGACGCTCTACAGCGGGGGAGCACCGATCCCACCGTCGACGGTCGAGCGGTTCCGGGAGCGGTTCGGCCACTACATCCACAACGCCTACGGGATGACCGAGACGACCTCGGGGGTCGTCGCCGTCCCGCCCGGACTCCGCGCCCCCGTGGACGAGGCCAGCGGGACGCTCTCCGTCGGGGTCCCACTCCCGGGGGTCGACGCGAGCGTGGTGGGCGTCGACGATCGACCCGTCCCGCCGGGCCAGCAGGGCGAGCTCGTCCTCAGCGGACCCCAGATCGTGTCCGGGTACTGGCGCAACGCCGCGGCCACCGCCGGGGCGATGCCCGGCGGCCGGCTGCACACCGGTGATGTCGCCGTCATGGACTCCGCCGGCTGGGTCTACCTCGTCGACAGGCTCAAGGACCAGATCAACGCCTCCGGGTACAAGGTCTGGCCCCGCGAGGTCGAGGACGTCCTGTACGAGCACGACGCGGTCTTCGAGGCCGCGGTCGTGGGCCTGCCGGACGAGTACCGCGGCGAGAAGGTGGTCGCGTTCGTCTCCCTCAAGGCGGGCCGCACCGCCACCGGGGAGGAGTTGGTCGCCTTCGCCGCCTCCAGACTCGCCGCCTACAAGAGGCCCGCCGAGGTCCACGTGGTCGGCGAGCTGCCCAAGACCCAGACCGGCAAGATCCGTCGCCGCGAACTCCGCGACGAGCACACCCCCTCCTGAGTCCCCAGACCCCTCACCCGACCCGAAGGAGATGACATGGCCGAGGCCAGCATCCGCCCCGACCTCCCCTCGGAGGTCACCCCGACGCAGTCCGCCGAGGGCAACAGGAACGCCAAGAGGTCGCTCGCCGCCAGCACCACCGGGCAGCTGTTCGAGTGGTACGAGTGGACCGCCTACGCGGTGTTCGCCCCGTTCATCGCGGCGGCGATGTTCAACAACGAGAACCCGGTCTCGGCCCTGCTGGCCACGTTCGCCGTCTTCGCGGTGGGCTTCCTGGTCCGACCGCTCGGCGGGATCGTCTTCGGCCGGATCGCCGACGTCAAGGGCCGCAAGTGGGTCCTCATCACCACCATGCTCATGATGGCGGGCGCGAGCCTGCTGATCGGACTGCTGCCGAGCTACGAGACCCTGGGTGTCTTCGCCTCCGTGCTGCTCCTGCTGTGCCGGATCGTCCAGGGCTTCGCGCACGGTGGTGAGTCCGCGACCGCGTACAGCTACGTCGCCGAGATCGCGCCGCCCCACCGTCGCGGGATGTGGGGGAGCCTGGTCTTCGTCGCCATCATGGGCGGCACCGTGATCGCCTACGGCGTGGGCGGCACCATCACCGCCGTGCTGTCCGAGTCCGCCGTCGGCGAGTGGGGCTGGCGCATCCCGTTCCTGCTCGGTGCCGTGTTCGCCCTGTTCGTGCTGTACCTGCGGGCCGGTATGGAGGAGTCCGACGTCTTCGACAAGGCCGCCGAGGCGGCCGCAGCCGACCCGACCTCCCCGGTGGTCACCTTCTCCAGGGGCCGTCTTGCCCGTGCCATCGCGCTGGTCGTGACCATGGTCTCCGGCGTCACCGTCGCCCACTACACCTGGAGCTCGTACGCCTCCACCTTCGCGATCACCCAACGCGACATGGATGCGGGCGCCGCCTTCTGGATGATCTTCGGCAGCCAGCTGGTCGCCCTGTGCACGCTCCCGCTGTGGGGCCTGCTGTCGGACAAGATCGGCCGGCGCCCGGTGATCTTCATCTTCGCTGTCGGCACCATCGTCACCACCCCGTTCCTGATGGGCATGATCGACGACCGACCGTGGACCCTGTTCCTCACCTCGCTGATCGCCATGACCCTGGTCGCCGCCGCCGGTTCCATCCTGTCGTCGTTCATGTCCGAGGCGTTCCCCACCAAGATGCGCACGGCGGGCATCGGTTTCGCCTACTCCCTGTCCGTCGCGGTCTTCGGCGGCAGCGCACCGTACCTCAACGCGCAGTTCATCGAGTGGGACGTGTACTGGATGATCAGCGCCTACATCATCGTGCTCTGCGTCTGCACCATCATCGCGACGGCGATCATGAAGGAGACCCGCGGCAACGACCTGCACACGGTCGGCCACGACTAGTCCGTGCCCGTTCCGGTCATCCGACCGCCCATCAACCGCGAGGATCACCCCATGACCACTCCACCAGAATCGTCCGCCGGCCCGGCGGTCGACCGACTCCTCCGCCCCGACGTCGTGGGCCCCAAGATCGCCGAGGCCACGGGCGAGGCGGCATGGACGGACTTCTCCGCCGAGCTGATCGCGGGGGGCAAGTCCAACCTCACGTTCACGCTCCGCTCGGACGCCGGCGAGCTCATCCTGCGTCGGCCGCCCACGGGTGAGCTCCTCCCGAGCGCCCACGACATGGGGCGCGAGGCGCGCATCCAGCTGGGGCTGGCGTCGACGGACGTCCCGGTGGCCGGGATCGTGCTCAACGAGACCACCGGCGAGGACCTCGGTGTCCCGTACTACGTCATGGAGAAGGTCGTCGGTCACGTGATCCGCGACGAACTGCCGCCGGGCTACGCCGAGTCCGACGACGACAAGGCGGCCATGGCGGACGCGCAGATCGACGCGATGGTCGCTCTCCACGCAGTGGATCAGGACGCCGTCGGCCTGGGGGATCTGGGGCGGCCGGAGGGTTATCTGGAGCGCCAGCTACGCCGGTGGCTGGGACAGTCCGAGAAGGCGAGCGCGAGCGTCCGCGCGGACCGCCTCCCCGAGCTGGCCGCGCGACTCGGCCGGGACCTGCCCACCTCGCCGTCGTCGCGGATCATCCACGGTGACTACCGCATGGACAACTGTGTGGTCGACGCCGACGATCCGGGACGGATCAAGGCGATCCTCGACTGGGAACTGTCGACCCTCGGCGATCCGGTGGCCGACCTCGCCCAGACCGTTCTGTACTGGGGCGATCCCGACGGACCCGAGGTCCCGCTCATCCCGAGTCTGACCACGGGCCCCGGGTGGCCCGGTCCGCAGCGGTTGCTGGACAGGTACTGCTCCGCGACCGGCACGGATCCCGCACACATGCCCTGGTACCTGGCGTTCGCGACGTTCAAGTTCGCGGCGATCGCCCAGGGTGTGGCCACCCGCTCCGAGGCCGGGGACATGGCCGGACAGGACTTCGGTGACATCGGCCCGCAGATCCGCGAGCTGGTGGAGTACGGCCACTCGATCCTCGATTCCCGGAAAGGCACCCGCTGATGGCTGATCCCGCTCCCGACGCCCCCGCTCCCGACGCCCCCGCCCGGGCCGTGCGCGGGCCGGTCGACCCCCGCACGGGTCCCCAGGCGGCGCTGCCCGTGCTCGACCGCTTCC
>NZ_JAALDZ010000130.1:0-19676 GCF_014145125.1 Dietzia sp. CQ4
CGGCGGGCGCCTCTGCGGCGGCCTCGGCCTCGGGTGGGACGCGGTCGTCCGCCGTCTCGGCGGTGGGGTCGGTGGTCTCTGGGGTGCTGGCGGCGGTCTCGACCTCGTCGCCGGCGGTGGCGGTACGGTCCTCGTTGTCGTTGCTCATGAGGTGACTCATGCTACGGCGTCGGAGGCCCCGTTCGCGACACGGCGGCGCAGGTCACTCCCCCGTGGTTCCCCGGACCAGGTGCTCGTGGGTCTCTCTGGCGACGAGCCACGGGACGACCGCGGCCAGCAGCAGACCTCCGGAGAGTGCGAATCCGGCGGTGTAGCCGAACAGGTCCACGACGAGACCCACCAGCACCGGGCCGAGGATCGCACCGGAGTCGCTGGCCATCTGGAAGGTCGCGAGCACCTTCCCGCCCGCGCGATCCGCTCCGATCACATCCGCGACCGAGGCCTGTTGTGCCGGGTTGAGCACCCCCGCCCCCATGCCCGCCACCACCGAGGCGGCCACGAGGAGCGGAACGGTATCGCACCAGCCCAGCACGAGTGTGGACACCCCGGACACCAGGAGGCCACCGATCACCAGCGGCCGTCGTCCGTACCGGTCGGACAACCACCCGGCCACCGAGATGACGGCGGCGGTGCCCACCGCGAAGGAGGCGAGCGCGGTGCCGGCGATCCCCGCACCGGCGTCGAAGTTCGCGGCGGCGAAGAGCGGGACGATGGCCACCCGTACGCCGAAGGAACTCCATCCGTTGACGAAACTCGACACGAGCGCGGCGCGGTACCCGCTGTGGCGGAGTGCCTCGCGCACCGGCAGCGCCTCCTGCTCCTCCGTCCCGTCGTCCGCCGAGGGCCGGCGGCCTCCCCGGAGGAACACCGCCACCACTCCGGTCGCGACGAGCAGGGTGAAGGAGTAGACGAAGAACGGCACCCGCATCCCGAAGCCGGCGAGCAATCCGCCGAGGACCGGCCCGCCGATGTTGCCGATGAGGAAGGCGGTGGCGTAGAGCCCGGCGATCCGTCCTCTGGCTCCGGGTGGCGAGAGGCGGGTGAGCAACGCCATCGCCGAGATGGTGAACATCGTCGACCCGAGTCCACCGAGTCCCCGGAACACCAGCAGCTGCCAGTAGGTCTGGGCGACGCCCGTGGCCAGGGTCGACACCACCACGATGAGCAGGCCCGACATGTAGACCCAGCGTTCGCCCAGACGGTCCACGAGGAACCCGCCGGCGGGAGCGAACACCAGGCGGAAGAACGCGAACGCGCTCACGACCACCGACGCGGCGGTCACGGAGACGTCGAAGCTCCGGGCGTACTGCGGGAGGACGGGTGCGACGAGACCGTAGCCGATCGCGACGGCGAAGGCCGCCGCGACCAGTACCCACACATCGGCGGGTAGCGGTGTTCGCGGCTGCGCGGTCCGGCTACCCGAGAACGGGCCCCTCACGCCGACCGGAGCACACGGGCCAGGACATCGGCGCCGAAGTGGAGCGCGTCGACGGGGACCCTCTCGTCGACGGCGTGGAAGTGGCCGAAGACGTCGAACTCGTCCGGCACCCGCAGCGGGACGAAGCCGTAGCCGTGGATCCCCAGCGGAGCGAGGTGTTTGTTGTCCGTGCTCGCCGGCAGCAGGTACGGCACGACCAGGGAGCCGGGGTCCGCCTCGCGGACCGCCTCCCGGATGACCGAGACCAGCGGGTCGTCGGCGGGCGCGGCGATCGGCGGTTGCCAGATCCAGTCGACCGCCACGTCGGGTCCGAGCTCGTCCTCGATCTCCGCGCGGAAGGTCTCCTCGCCACCGGGCAGGACGCGGCAGTCGATCTCGGCGAACGCCTCGGAGGGGATGACGTTGGTCTTGTACCCGGCCGACAGGACGGTCGGCGAGGCGGTGTGGGAGAGCGACGCCTCCACCAGTGGGCCGAAGTGCCCGAGCACGTCGAGGTGCGCGGGCAGGTCCGCGACGTCACCGCTCGACCCGGCGAGCTCCCCGACCGCCGCGGCGAGGGCGGTGTTGGCCTCCGTGGGCGCGACGGGGAAGTGCCGGCTCGCGACCCGGTGGACGGCACCCGCGATCGCCGCGACCGCGTTGTCCGGGGTCGGGCGGGACGCGTGGGCCGCGGCCCCCTTCGCGCTCACCCGCGCCCAGGCGACGCCCTTCTCCGCGACCGCGATCGGGTAGAGCCGCCGACCCGCCACCGGTACGGACCACCCCCCGACCTCGCTGAGTGCGTGGGTCATGCCGTCGAAGATGTCGGGACGTTCCCGCACCACCCACCGCGCCCCCATCGTCCCGGCGGCTTCCTCGTCGGCGAAGAAGGCGAGCAACAGGGGTCTGCGCGGGACGATGCCCTCACGGCGGTAGTGGCGCACGACGGCGAGCATCATGCCGATCATGTTCTTCATGTCCACGGTTCCACGGCCGTAAAGCCAGCCGTCGTGGATCTCACCCGCGAACGGCGGGACCGACCAGTCCTCTGCGACCGCGGGGACCACGTCGACGTGCCCGTGCACGACCAGTCCGCCGGCGGCCGGGTCCGACCCGTCGACACGGGCGAACAGACTTCCGCGACCGGGCACGGACTCCACCAACTCGCTCGGGATCCCCACCTCGTCCAGGTACTCCGCGATACGTCGGCACACACGGGTCTCACCGTCGCCGATCGTGGCGGGGTCGCCGGTGTTGGTCGAGTCGATGGACACCAGGTCAGCTGTGATCGAGACGGCCTCGGAGTGCAGGAGTTCCCGCATCTCGTCGGTCATCGGCACGGTGTCCGTCATCCGAAGCACATCCCTTCCCCACGGTAGGTGGGCCAGCGATCCACCACCGCTGGTCCCTGTGCAGTCTCGTCCACCACGTGGAGCGTGTCGAACCGCTCGCAGACCTCTCCAGCCTTCGCGTGGCGCCACCAGGCGCGGTCGCCTATCGCCACCTCCCCTCGCACGGGGGTCTGCACCTCTCCGGCGCCCTCCCTGCCCAGGTACCGCAACCCCGCGGGGCGGGCGGGGACGGGCAGCCGATCCGGCCCCGGCACCCCGGAGGCCACGTACCCCCCGTAGAGGAAGGTCGTGAGGCCAGGGGCCGGGGTCCGGACCGCCGGAAGGGCGAAGAACAGCGAGGGTCGCGGTGTGAACGAGCGGTAGCGGTCGAACAACCCGGGGACGAAGAGACCCGACCCGGCGGTCACCTCGGTGACGGCGGGATCCGCGGCGCTCTCGGCGATCGAACCGGAGCCACCCGAGTTGACGATCTCGGGTCGCTCCCCGGTGACGTCGGCGACCACTCCGGCGACGGCCCCCCGGATCCCGAGCAGACGGCGCATCGACAGCGCCTTGACCACGCCGATACCCCTGACGTCGTCGGGGACGCCGGCGACCTGCGCCTCGTAGAACATCACACCGACCACCCGGAAGCCCGAGGCCACGGCTCGACGGACCAGCGGCTCGACGTCGGCGGGGCCCCGGAGCGGGGACCGCCTGACGCCCAGGTGGAGGGGTCCGAACCGGAGCGAGGCGTCCACGTCGACGCACACCCTCGCCCCACCGGCACCCGACTCGCGGGCGATCTCCAGCTGGCGTTCGTCGTCGACCATCAGGGTCACCGCGTCGAGCGCGGCCGGATCCGCCCCCAGTCGCGCGAGCGCCGCGCGGTCGACCGTGGGGTACCCGAGCAGGACGTCGTCGCACCCCGCGTCCACGAGCCACAGGGCCTCGGTGAGCGAATAGGCCATGATGCCGCGTACCGAGTCGTCACCCCGGAGCCCCGGACCGAGGACCTCCTCGAGCACCCCGCGCGACCTGACGGACTTGCTGGCGATCCGGATCCGCGTCCCGCCTGCTCGTCGCCGCAGGTCGGCCAGGTTCGCCCGCAGGGTGGGCAGGTGCAGCGCGGCGAGCGGCGCGTCCAGTCCGGCGGTGGCCGTGTCCACGGCGTCCACGGCGTCGGTGCCGGGTCCGGACACCGGCCTACTCACCGTCGAGCGGATGCGCGTCCGCCACCACGAGGTCGACCGCCCGGTGGAGAAGGGCGATCGCCTCGTCGTCGTCCCGGCAGATCTGCCAGCGCAGACCGATGCCCGCGACCGTGGCCTCCACGACACGGACCATGTCGTCGAGGCCCATACCCCAGCGCATACCCGCGGACTGGGCGGTCCGCCCGAGCACCGAGCGGATGATCTCCTCGTTGGACTCCTGCTGGTGGCGGGCCAGGCCGATCTCGGGTGTCCCGTACGTACGCAGCGAGTAGGAGACGATCTCGTAGGTGAGGAGCTGCCGGTCGGGAGAAGCGGAGATGACGGCCCAGATCAGGTCGATGGCCTCGTACAACCTCCGTCGCAGCCCCTCCCTGCCCATGGCGCCGGAGTCGAAGTCGACGTTGATGAACGCCCGTGCCGCCTGGTGCACCTCCGAGTTGACCGCACCGATCACCTCACGGAGGAGCTCTTCCTTATCCGTGTAGCAGTAGTGGACGACACCGAGGGAGACGCCGGCCCGCTCCGCGACGCCGCGGACGGTCACCGCGCCTAACCCGTCATGTTCGGCGATCTCCAGGGCGGCCCGGAGGAGCTGCGCTCTGCGCTGATCGGATGGGAGGCGTCTGGTCACCCGTCCATGGTACGACGACGACCCTGCGGCGGGCACACTTCGTCCCCGGATCGCACAGGGCACCGCCCCGCGGTCAGGTCTGTCGTCCAGGTTGCCCCCCTTCGACGGTGAAGCGGGGGGTAATCTCGGCAGCCATGACGACCTCGACCACACCGTGGCAGAACTGGGCCGGAAACGTCATCGCCTCGCCGTCCGGCCGGTGCGACCCCACGACCGTCGCGGAGGTCACGGACATCGTGCGCACCGCCGCCGACCGGGGCACCCGGGTCAAGTGCGTGGGCGCCGGACATTCCTTCACCCCGGCCGCGGCGACGGACGGGGTCCTGATCTCACTCGACGACCTGACGGGGATCGAGTCGATCGTCCCGACCCGCGCCCCCGACGGGCACGTCGACGGGGCTGACGTGACCGTCTGGGCGGGCACGCGACTGCACCGGCTCGGCCCTCTTCTGTGGGACCTGGGACTCGCGCAACCGAATCTCGGGGATTTCGCGGAACAGTCGCTCGCCGGCGCGGTGTCGACGGGGACCCACGGCACGGGTCGGCACGCTGTCGGCCTGCCGGCCACCGTCGTCGGTCTGCAGCTCGTCGCCGCCGACGGTTCCGTCCTGAACTGTTCCCGCGAGACGAATCCTGAGGTGTTCGAGGCGGCGCGACTCGGGATCGGTGCGATCGGGATCATCACCAAGATGACGATCCACTGCGTGCCGGCGTTCGCGCTGAGCGCCGAGGAACACCCGTGGACCCTGACCGCCGCGCTCGCCGATCTCGAGGGCTTCGCGGGCTCGGCCGACCACGCGGAGTTCTTCTGGTTCCCCCACACCGACGCCGTGACCGTCAAACGCCACACCCGGCTGCCGGGCGACACCGAGCTGCAGCCCCTGGGCAGGTTCCGCGAGCTCGTGGGCGAGGAGTTCCTGGCCAACGAGGCGTTCGGTGCGTTGTGCCGGACGGCCGCCCGTCGGCCCTCGCTGACACCCCGGATCAACCGCCTCGCCGCCCGGGCGATGTCGGCCCGCGCGTACACCGATCGCAGCTACCGGGTCTTCGCCTCCTCACGACGGGTCCGCTTCCGCGAGATGGAGTACGCGGTGCCGGTGGCCGCGGCCGCGGCCGTGGTGAGGGACCTCCGGGACATGATCGACCGCTCCGGCATCGTCACGCCGTTCCCCGTCGAGGTGCGGTTCGCCGCCGCGGACGACGTGTGGATGTCGACCGCCCACCAGCGGGACGTCTGCTACATCGCGGTCCACCAGTTCCACCTGATGGACCACACCGAGCTCTTCCGATCGGCCGAGGAGATCTTCCTCGCCGCGGACGGTCGACCCCACTGGGGGAAGATGCACACCCGGACCGCCGCCGACCTGTCCGACACCATCCGACACTTCGACGATTTCGTCGCCGTGCGGGACCGACTGGACCCGGACCGGGTCTTCGCGAACCAGTACACCGAACAGGTCCTCCCGTAGGAGGCGGGACCCCGTGATCCTCCGTACCGTGGAGTGACGGACAAGGGCAGCCGACCCTGTCGTGACCACCCTCGAGGAGATCCCGTGCCAGAACGCGTCCCCGCCGACACCGACGTCTCCGGTCCACTCGCCGGAATCGCCACAGGGGCCCTCCGGAAGGCGATACGGAGCCAGGCCGGGGCCGCGCGCGCCTACGTCCGCAAGCTCCGCGAGAACCATCCGGATGAGAGTCCCGCGCGCATCCGCGACCGGCTCGACTCCCGCTTCCTGAGCGCCGTCACCGCGTCCGGCGCAGCCGTGGGCGCCACGGCGGCCGTCCCCGGGGTCGGCACCATCGTCGCGTTCGGCGCGATCGGCGCCGAGTCGCTGGTGTTCATCGAGGCCGCCGCGTTCTACACCCTGGCCGTCGCGGAGGTCCACGGCGTGGACGTGAGGGTCGGCGAGCACGAGGAGCTGCTCGTGATGACCGTCATGCTCGGGGCGTCGGGCACCGCGATCCTGGCCAACGCGGTCAGCACGAGCGGCGGGGCCTCCGCCGGCGGGTCGCTCGCCGGAAGGTCGCTGGGGCTCCCGGGTCTGAAGGAGGTCAATCGTCGGATGGTGTCCCGGTTCGCCCGGAAGTTCGCGGTGAAGCGGGCGACCCTCGCCATGGGCAAGCTCGCCCCCGCGGGCATCGGCGCGGCGGTGGGGGGCTGGGGGAACCGACGGCTGGGTCGGACCGTCGTGAAGGCGGCGGCGACCACCTTCGGGACCCCTCCGGACAGCTGGCCCTCGACCTGACCCCCGTGCGTCGAGCGCACCGCATCCCCCTGTCAGGTGAGATCGGAAGGCCGAGAACGCGCAGAAGGTCTAGCCTGGGTTCATTGCGTGTGAAACCCACCACAGACCAGGAAGGCACCACAACATCGTGAGCAACACCGTCTCACAGTTCGGACAGAACCAGTGGCTCGTCGACGAGATGTACGAGCGGTTCTCCAAGGACCCGTCCTCCGTGGATAAGTCCTGGCACGAGTTCTTCGACGCGAACCCCGGGGCCGCGGCCGTGAGCGGTCGGAGTGCGTCGAACGGCTCGTCCGGTGCCGGTCCGGCTGCGGACGGGGGTGACGCACGGGCTGGTGGGAAGACCAGTGGTGGCAAGACCGGTGGAGAGAAGAAGAGTGCCGGCAAGAGCGGCAAGAAGGTCTCCGACGAGAAGTCCGGGGGCGACAACGCCACCCCCGACGCGAACACCCAGAAGACCTCGGAGCTGACCGTCGCGGACATGTCTCCCGAGTCGTCAGCCGAGGACGTGGCCGCCAAGCCCACGGCCGAGAGCTCCCCGAAGAGCAAGGCACGCGGGCGGGGTGTGCCGGCCCCCGCGCGGACGCCGAGCTCGCGTGGCAAGTCGGAGGCACCCGCCGCCAAGCGGACCACGCGGCCCGAGTACACGCCGCCCGAGGAAGCAGAGAACAAGGTCCTGCGCGGCCCGGCCAACGCGATCGTCAAGAACATGAACGCGTCGCTGACGTTGCCCACGGCCACCTCGGTCCGTGCGATTCCGGCCAAGCTCATGATCGACAACCGCGTCGTCATCAACAACCACCTCAAGCGGACCCACGGCGGCAAGATCTCCTTCACCCACCTCATCGGGTACGCGATGGTGCAGGCGATCAAGTCCTACCCGAACATGAACAACCACTTCGAGGAAGTCGACGGCAAGCCCAACGTCGTGACCCCGAACGGGATCAACCTCGGCCTGGCGATCGACATGAAGACCAAGGCGGGGCGCACCCTTGTCGTGGCCGCCATCAGGAACTGCGAGGAACTGACCTTCCGCGGCTTCCTCGACGCCTACGAGGACATCGTCTCCCGCGCCCGCATCGGCAAGCTGACGATGGAGGACTTCTCGGGGGTCACCATCTCGCTGACGAACCCCGGCGGGATCGGCACCGTCCACTCTGTGCCGCGACTGACCGTGGGGCAGGGCACGATCCTCGGTGTCGGTGCGATGGAGTACCCGGCCGAGTTCCAGGGTGCCAGCGACGAGCAGCTGGCCAACAACGCCATCGGCAAGATCACCACCCTCACCTCGACCTACGACCACCGGATCATCCAGGGTGCGGAATCCGGGGAGTTCCTCCGCGAGATCCACCGTCTCCTGCTCGCCGACGAGTTCTACGACGAGATCTTCGACGTCCTCGGCATCCCCTACGAGCCCGTCCGGTGGCGTCAGGACATCACCGACCCGCGCGTGGACAAGGACGCCCGGGTGCTCGAGCTGATCGCGGCCTACCGCGACCGCGGCCACCTCATGGCCGATATCGACCCCCTGGACGGGAGGCACGCCAAGCGTCGCCGCACCTTCCACCCGGACCTCGACGTCAACTCCCACGAGTTGACGCTGTGGGACCTGGACCGCAAGTTCTCCGTGGGTGGGTTCGTCGGCAAGGACAAGATGCGCCTGCGCGACGTCCTGTCTGCGCTGCGCGCGGCGTACTGCCGCAAGATCGGTATCGAGTACACCCACATCCTCGAGAACGAACAACGCCAGTGGATCCAGGAACGACTCGAGGGTGTCGACGACAAGCCGACGGTCGCCGAGCAGAAGTACATCCTGTCCAAGGTCAACGCGGCGGAGGCGTTCGAGACCTTCCTGCAGACCAAGTACGTCGGACAGAAGCGCTTCTCCCTGGAGGGCGCCGAATCGGTCATCCCGATGATGGATGCGGTCATCGACGAGGCCGCCGAGTTCGCGCTCGACGAGGTCGTGATCGGCATGCCGCACCGCGGCCGCCTGAACGTCCTGGCCAACATCGTGGGCAAGCCCTACCGGCAGATCTTCACCGAGTTCGAGGGCAACATGGACCCCTCGGCCGCCCACGGCTCGGGTGACGTCAAGTACCACCTCGGCGCCGAGGGCATCCAGTACCAGATGTTCGGGGAGAACGAGATCAAGGTCTCGCTCACCGCCAATCCGTCGCACCTCGAGGCCGTCGACCCCGTCCTGGAGGGGATCGTGCGGGCCAAGCAGGACCTCATCGAGGACCCGGAGTGGCGTGCCGAGTACCCGGTCGTCCCGCTCATGCTCCACGGTGACGCGGCCTTCGCCGGCCAGGGGGTGGTGGCGGAGACGCTCAACCTGTCCCAGATCGACGGGTACCGCACCGGCGGGACGATCCACATCGTCGTCAACAACCAGATCGGATTCACCACCGCCCCCGAGGCCGGTCGGTCCAGCCAGTACTCCACGGACGTCGCCAAGATGATCGGCGCCCCGATCTTCCACGTCAACGGTGACGACCCGGAGGCGTGTGTGCGGGTGGCGCGGTTGGCGATGGACTTCCGCCAGCAGTTCAAGAAGGACGTCGTGATCGACCTCGTCTGCTACCGCCGCCGCGGCCACAACGAGGCCGACGACCCGTCGATGACGCAGCCCCGGATGTACGAGGTGATCGACGGCAAGAAGAGCGTCCGCCAGTCCTACACCGACGATCTCGTCGGTCGCGGTGACATCACCGAGAAGGAGGCCGAGAACGCCCTGCGCGACTTCCAGGGCCAGCTCGAGCGGGTCTTCAACGAGGTCCGCGAACTCGAGAAGCACCCGGTCAAGGCATCCGAGTCGATCCTGCCGAACCAGCCGCTGCCCAAGCGTCTGGTGACCGCGGTCGACGAGTCGGTCATCCACGCGATCGGCGACGCCTTCGGCAACCTGCCCGAGGACTTCCACATCCACTCGCGTGTCAAGCCGGTCTACGAGGCGCGCCAGAAGATGGCCTACAACGGGAACATCGACTGGGCGTTCGCCGAGCTGCTCGCGATCGGTTCGCTCGTCATGGAGGGCCGGACCGTTCGCCTGGCCGGCCAGGACTCGCAGCGCGGCACCTTCACGCAGCGGCACGTGGTGGTGGTCGACAAGACCACTGCCGAGCCCTACTCGCCGCTGCAGAACCTCGACGAGGCCGACGGCCGGTTCGAGGTGTGGAACTCCGCGCTCACCGAGTACGCCGGTGTCGGGTTCGAGTACGGCTACTCCGTGGGCGACCCGGAGGCGCTGGTCCTGTGGGAGGCGCAGTTCGGCGACTTCGTCAACGGTGCCCAGACCATCATCGACGAGTACATCTCCTCCGGTGAGGCCAAGTGGGGTCAGAAGTCCTCGGTCACCCTGCTCCTGCCGCACGGCCACGAGGGCATGGGCCCGGACCACACCTCAGGGCGCATGGAACGCTTCCTGCAGCTGTGCGCGGAGGGGTCGATGACGGTCGCGCAACCGTCGACCCCGGCGAACTACTTCCACCTCATGCGTCGCCACGCCACCGACGGCATCAAGCGCCCCCAGATCGTCTTCACCCCCAAGTCGATGCTGCGGAACAAGAAGGCCGTCAGCGCCCTCGCCGACTTCACCTCGGGCAAGTTCCGTTCGGTGCTCGACGATCCCACCTTCGTCGACGGTGGCAAGGACCCGGAGAAGGTCAAGACCATGCTCCTGGTCTCGGGCAAGCTCTACTACGAGCTGGCGGCACGGCAGGAGAAGGAAGGCCACGACGACGTCGCGATCGTCCGGCTGGAACAGATCCACCCGATCCCGTTCCGTCGCCTCCGCGAGGCGCTCAGCCACTACCCGAACCTCACCGAGGTCCGGTGGGTGCAGGAGGAACCGGCCAACCAGGGCGCGTGGAGCTTCCTCGCACTCAACCTGCCGGAGGTCATCCCGGAGTTCCCGCCGCTCAAGCGGGTGTCTCGACGGGCCATGGCCGCCACGTCGACCGGCCTGAGCAAGGTCCACGCGGTCGAGCAGAAGGCGCTCGTGGACGAGGCGTTCTCCTGATCGCGGCCACGGGGTAGGCGCGGGTCTCCGCGCCCCCCGGCGGCGATCGCCCGGGGCCTGTCCCGTGCGCCCGGGGCCTGTCCCGTGCGCCCGGGGCCGGTCCCGTGCGCCCGTGGCTCAGTAGTCGTGCGAGTCCAGCCAGTAGTTGGCGAGATCGGTCGGGGTGGAGGTGCCGAACTCCACCCCGAGCAGGAGCTCCCGCACGTCCTCCGTGGTCAGCTCGCCGCTGATCCGGTTGACCAGGGCGAGTTGGTCCTCGGAGAGTGAGCCCTTGCGGAACACCGGGACGACGTGTTGGGCCAGGATGGCGTCCTCGTCGTCGTCCAGCGGCACCATGTCGTCGGGATCCAGGACCGGGTCGGTCGACTGGACCAGCCCCACGCCGATCTCCCCCGCGCGCAGTGCGTCGAACACCGCGCGCGGGTTCGGGCCCAGCGCCACCCTCCGCCCGAACCCGCAGTCGTACGTCCCACCCACCGCGGTGGCGAGCTCGCGGTCCGCGAGCGCCTCCTGGCGTGCGCCCAGTGTGAACTCCCCGCAGCGTCCGGCGAGGTCGGACATGGTCCGCAGACCGCGTGTCTCCGAGGTGTGCCGGGTCACCACGTAGACGGGGGCGTCCTCGGCGGGAGCCGGGTCGGCTGCGGTGACCCCCTCGGGGAGGGCGGCCATCATCGCGGTGTACACCTCGTCGGCCTCGACCACGGTGGAGCCCGGATCGAACGCGCGGAGCAACTCCCCGGTGAACCCGATGGTGAACGTGGCGTCTCCCGTCGTCACCGACTCGAGGACCTCGGCCTGGTCTCCCGACTGCGGACGCAGAGTGACCCGGGAGCCCGATCTCAACAGGGCGTTGCCGTAGATGTGGCCGACGACCTCGGCCTCACCGAAGGACGCGGTCTCGATCACCACGACCGGATCGGACTCGTGGGCGGGGACGATCGACGACTGCGCCTGGCATCCGGTCAGTGCCACCACCGCAACCCCGGCGATCGCCAGTCCGCGCACCCCGGCCCGCTCCCCCGTCCGCCGCACTCGACCACGTCCTTCCTCACCACGTCCGCACCCGGTCGTGCGACACCTGTCCGCCAGTCTCCCAGCAGAACCCTAACGCCCATCGTGTCGAGGCCCGGCGCCGGATAGTGTCATGGTGATGAGTGAGGGGGCGCTGGTGCCGAGTATCCGAAGACGGCGGGGCGACACGGCCACCCCCTTCCCCCCACGCACCCGGCTGACCGTTCCCACCGAACGCGCGGTGGTCGACTGCGGTGTCTACGTCGACGGCGTCCGTGTCCCGGGGCGCTTCACCCACCGGGCCGCGATCCGGCACGTACGAGAGGCCGGGCGGGGGTTCGTGTGGGTCGGGCTCCACGCCCCGGACCCGCACCAGATGGAGGCGCTGGCGAGGGAGTTCGGTCTCCACGAGCTGATCTCCGAGGACGCCGCCAGCGGACGGCAGCGGCCCAAACTGGAGGCCTACGACGACTCCCTGGTCCTCAACATGTCGACGGTCAGGTACCTCGAGCACGAGTCGATCACCGAGACCAACGACATCGTCTCCACCGGTGAGGTCATGGTGGTCCTGGGCCGCGACTTCGTGGTGACCGTCCGTCACGGGGACTTCACCGGCCTCGCCGACATCCGCGCGGAGCTCGAGAGCGCGCCCGAGAGGCTGCTCCGGGGGCCGTCGACGGTGATGCACGCCGTGGCCGACCGGGTGGTGGACAGCTACCTCGAGGTGGCCGAGGGGATGAGCGGGGACGTCGACGACCTGGAGACCGCCGTCTTCGCCCCCCGCACCCGTGTCGACATCGAGCAGATCTACCTGCTCAAGCGTGAGCTGCTCGAGCTCAAGCACGACATCGCTCCCCTGGCCCTGCCCCTGCGGCGCCTGGCGGTCGAGCATCTCGACCTGATCCCCGCCGAGATCCGGCACTACTTCCGCGACGTCCACGACCACCACAGCCAGGTCGCGGCGGAGGTCACGACCCTCGACGAGCAGATCACCTCGTTGGTCAACGCGGCCATGGCGATGATCGGGGTGCAGCAGAACACCGACATGCGGCGGATCTCCGCGTGGGTGGCGATCGCGGTCGTGCCCACGATGATCGCGGGGATCTACGGGATGAACTTCACCAACATGCCCGAACTGCATTCCGAGTACGGCTACTACCTGGTGCTCGGGGTCATGGCCGCCGCGTGCACCGGGTTGTTCCTGCTCTTCCGCAGGAACCGCTGGCTGTAGTCAGCGGGTCAGACCCGGATTCACCGCGCGGCGCGCCGGATCGGTCACGTCGATCCCGGCCTCGGCCCACGCGTCCTCGAGTTCCCCCGCTCCCTTGAGCCGGACCCAGGCCGCCTCGGTGTGCGTCACCGGGACCGCTCGGAAGATCCTGACGGGGGCGGACTCCCCACCCACCTCGACGTCGGGGATCTCGGGCGCCCGCAGCACGACCGCGGTGAACGCCGCGCCCGGCCACAGCGGCTCCCCGAGATCGATGAGAGCGCCCTCGGACAGCACCAGGCCCTCGACCGCCGGGGCGGCCGCGAGCACGGCCAGGGCGCGGACGAGCCCGTCCACGCCGCCCCGCAACACCAGGGAGAGTTCGGCCCGCGGCGCGGTCGGGTCGGGGACCAGCGCGGACGGGTCCCCCATCGGGTCGGCCGAACACCCGAGCGAGGCGTATCTGACCAGGCCGGACTCGATGTCCACGAAGCGCAGGACCCGGATCGGTGCCGCCCCCAGGAAGGTCACCGACGCCTCCTGCGGCTCGGGGCCGAGATGCGCGATGAGATGCTCGCGGACCGCGGTCAGGACGGACGACGAGTCGGAAGGGTCTCCCGGGAGCGTCACTTGAGGCCGAGGCGTGCGAGTTCGTCGCGGACCTTCTCGGCGTTCCCGGGCTCGCACAGGATGTCGTACCGTCCGGCGACCAGCTGGGAGGTCGACGCGAAGTCGCGCTTTCCCCGAGTCGCGGCGTAGGACAGCGAGGCGGAGACCACACCGAACACCGAACCACCGATCAGTCCGGTGAGGACGACTCCCCACATCGGCTGGGTGAAGATGCCGACCAGCAGGCCCACGAACAGTCCGAGCCACGCGCCGGTCGCCAGTCCGCCGAGCAGGATCTTGGGCCAGGTCAGCCGGCCGGTGACACGCTCCACCTGCATGAGGTCCACGCCCACGATGGTCACCTCGTGGACGGGGAACTCCTCGTCCGCGAGGTGGTCCACGGCCGCCTGGGCCTGCGCGTAGGTGGGGTAGGAACCGACCACCCACCCGGTGGGGGGCGTGGGCAACCCGGGCGTCTGCCCGCGCCGGCCCGTGGTCGGGGACACCGGAGTGGTCATCACATCGATCCTTCCGTCGTCGACCCGTTCGGATCGGTCTCTCGGGCGGCCGTCGTCGTCATCCCCGCTGCCCGCCCCCGTGCGGAGACCACCAGTGCCATCTTACGGCTGGCCTCGTCGAGCATCTCGTCACCGAACATCACCGCGCCCCGGGCCCCGCCCTCCTCGGACGTGGAGTGTGCATAGGCGGCGAGGATCCCCTCCGCCTTGTCGAACTCGTCCTGACGCGGGCTGAACACCTCGTTGCCCGCGTCCACCTGGGCGGGATGCAGGACCCACTTGCCGTCGAAGCCCAGTGCCGCGGTGCGGGCCGCCGCCCTGCGGAAGCCCTCCACGTCCCGCACCTTGAGGAACGGCCCGTCGATCGCCTGGAGACCGTGCGCCCGGGCGGAGACGAGGATGCTCAACAGAACGTGGTGGTAGGCGTCGCCCGGCGCGTACCCCTCCGGCTGCTCCCCGACGGTGAGGGTGCGCATGCCGATCGAGGCCATGAAGTCCGCGGGACCGAACACCAGCGTGAGGACCCGCGCGCTCGCGGTGGCGATCTCGTCGATGTTGGTGAGACCGAGCGCGTCCTCGATCTGGGGCTCGATACCGATGTGCCCGACCGGCAGGCCCGCCGCCTTCTCCACCTGGGTGAGCACCAGGTCGAGTGCCCGGACCTCCGCGCCCGACCGCGCCTTGGGCAGGAGGAGCGCGTCGACGTGGGCGCCCGCCCTGCCGACCACCTCCGTGACGTCCCGGACGGTGTACTCGGTGTCCCAGGCGTTCACCCTCACCACCACGGTCGGCGCGGCGAAGCCACCGCTGGTGAGCGCCTCGACGACCTTCTCGCGCGCCTGTTCCTTGGCCGGGCCCGCGACGGCGTCCTCGAGGTCGAGGAACACCTCGTCCACCGGCAACCCGCGGGCCTTGCCGATCATCTTGACGCTGCTACCGGGGACGGCGAGCACAGTGCGCCGGGGACGCGTGCGCAGTCCGGCGATCGTCGCCGCGGCGGACTCCGACGGTGCGGGCTCCGTGTGCTGGGCGGGGGTCATCTGCGGGCACTCTCTCCGGTCCGGTGCGGGCGGGGCGTGATCCACCACCCGGTGACTAACCTGGTCCGCATGGCGAACCTCAACAAGGCTTTCGTCGCCAGGCTAGCCGGACTGCCGGTGATCGGCCCTGACGGGGACGACATCGGGCGGATCCGCGACGTCGTGGTGACGATGCGCGCCCGGCACAAGCAACCCCGGGTCCTCGGACTGGTGGTGGAGCTTCCCACCCGGCGGCGGATCTTCGTGCCCATGCTCAGGGTCGCCTCGGTCGAGCCCCGCTCGGTCGCGCTGATCTCCGGAACGATCAACCTGCACCGATTCCAGTCCAGGCCCGGCGAGAACCTGGTGCTCGGGTCCCTGGTGGACTCGATCGTGGGGGTCGATCCGGAGCGCGGCGCGCCCGGCTCCGCGGCCGGTCCCTCGGCCGTCTCGGCGGCCGGCAACGCGGTGACGTCGCGCTACCAGGTCGTCGACGTGGAGATCGAGCGGCAGCGCACCCGCGACTGGCTCGTCTCCAGGCTGGCCGTCCGGGCCCGTCGTGGGCGCGGGCCCCTCGGCCGCCGGGGGCCGGTGTCGATCCAGCCCTGGAGTCGGATCGAGGGGTTCGACGACGACGCCATCGGCACCCCGGAGCACGGAGCCGAGAGCCTGGTCGAGCACTACGCCGATCTCCGTCCCGCCGATGTCGCGCACGCCTTGCGTGAACTACCCGAGGTGCGTCGGCTCGAGGTGGCCCGCACCCTCGACGACGAACGACTCGCGGACATCCTCCAGGAACTGCCCCACGACGAGCAGACCGAGATCGTGACCCGACTCGAGCTGGAACGGGCGGCGGACGTCCTCGAGGCGATGGATCCGGACGACGCGGCGGACCTGCTGGGCGAGATGCCGGAGAAGGACGCCGAGTCCTTCCTCGAACTCATGCATCCGGAGGGCTCCGCACCCGTCCGCCGTCTGTTGACGTTCGACGCGGACACCGCCGGCGGGCTCATGACGCCGGAACCCATCATCCTGTCCCCCCAGACGACCGTCGCGGAAGCCCTGGCCCACTGCCGCAATCCCGACCTGAGCCCGGCGCTGGCGAGCCTCGTCTTCGTGGTCCGACCCCCCACGGCCACCCCGACGGGCAAATACCTCGGATGCGTCCACATCCAGGCGCTGCTCAGGGAGTTGCCGTCGACGATGGTCGCCGAGACCGTGGACACCAGCCTGTCCAGCCTGCGTCCCACCGACTCGGTGGACTCGGTGACGAGGTTCTTCGCCACCTATAACCTCGTGTGCGGTCCCGTCGTGGACGACGAGGGCCATCTCCTGGGGGCGGTCGCGGTGGACGACCTCCTCGACCACCTGCTCCCCGAGGACTGGCGTGACATGGACCTCCACGACCACAGGGAGGTCCGTCGGTGACCGAACCGGGCACGCGCTCCGCGCTCTCCACACCCGTCACCTCGCGGCGGCCCCGCATCAGTGTCGACCCGGACGCCGTGGGCCGGTACAGCGAGGCCATCGCCCGGTTCTTCGGGACCGGCCAGTACCTGCTGATCCAGACGATCCTCGTGATCGTCTGGATCCTCATCAACGTCACGGTCGTGGCGATGCGCTTCGACCCCTATCCGTTCATCCTCCTCAACCTCGCGTTCTCCACCCAGGCGGCCTACGCCGCCCCCCTCATCCTCCTGGCCCAGAACCGTCAGGAGGACCGCGACAAGGAGTCGATCGCGGAGGACAGGCTGCGGGCCACCCAGACCAAGGCGGACACCGAGTTCCTGGCCCGGGAACTGGCCTCCGTCCGGCTCTCCGTGGGTGAGACGGTCACCCGCGACTACCTCCGCCGGGAACTCGACGACCTCAGGAGCTCGATCGAGCGCATAGAATCGCTGCTCGCGGACCAGAATTGTGACGGCGGTAACACCGAACGCCGCAAAAACGATTCAGACACCAGGGGCCGGAGGTAGCGTCGACCAGCACGGCAGCGATGCCGCGACGCACCCCGCTCGCGACACCGTCCGGACGTTGTAGGGGGAACTTTGCGCAAGATCGCGCACAACACTGATCGACGGGCACTGACCAGCGCCGCGGTCGCCGCGGGCGTGATCGGCGTGCTCACCGCCGTGAGCCTGACGATGGACCACAGTCGGCCCACCGGGGCATCGGGAATCGTGCAGGCGGCCGAGACCGCCACCCAGGATCCGACGACGACCGCGGCGGGTGCCACCACTCCGACCTCCGAGACCCCGCCGCCGAGCGAGGTCCGGGACCCCGGCGCCGCACACATCGAGCCCGCGACGATCCCGGACGGCCCCCTCGGGATCCCCGGCATCGCCCTGGACGCCTACCACCGCGCCACCGACCGCCTCAACCTCGAGAAGCCCGCGTGCGAGATGGACTGGACACTTCTCGCGGGCATCGGCCAGGTCGAGTCCAACCAGGGCCGTGGACGCTTCGACGCGCAGGGCAACACCATCGGCCGCATCCTCGGTCCCCGCCTCGACGGCTCGCTGCCCGGCACCGCCGTCATCACCGACACCGACGGCGGGCGGTTCGACGGCGACACCGAGTTCGACCGGGCGGTCGGCCCCGTGCAGTTCATCCCCTCCACCTGGGCGGTGCTGGGTCGGGACGGCAACGGCGACGGCGTGGCCGACCCCAACAACATCTACGACGGTGCACTCGCGGCCGCGAACCTGCTGTGTGGACAGGGCGGTTCGATGGGTGACCCCGCGGCCCGCACCCGGGCGGTCCTCGCCTACAACAACTCGCTCGCGTACGTGGCCAACGTCAACGCCTGGGCGCACGGCTACGCCGTCAACTCCTACCCGTTGCCGTCGGACCTGCCGGAGATCCACAAGCCCAGGCCGATCGTGGAACCACCGAAGACCCCCGAGCACTGCCCGGACGGCTGGGAGGGTCGGCCCACCGCGGCACCGGAGCCCGCGCCGCCGGGCGAGCCCGGCCGTCCGGTACCCGGATGTACCGAGGTGACCCCACCGCCGGCTCCCCCGGCAGTACCCACGCCGCCGTCTCCGTCCCCGTCGCCGTCCCCGGAGAACGCGCCGGCGCCTCGTCCCCCTGCGCCGCCGGCCCAGGTCGCGCCGGCCCCACCCGGGCTCCCGGTGTTCGAGCTCCCCTGCATCGCACCGTTCTGCGTGCCGCCGCCTGCCTGAATCGCCCGCCCGGACCCCGACGCCTAGACTCGGGGCATCATGAGTGCACCCAGCGAAGAAGCGATCCGCGCCGCCCTGGCCAAGGTCGACGACCCGGAGATCAGAAAGCCGCTCACGGAGCTCGGCATGGTCAAGGGCGTCGACATCGACGAGGGATCCGGCCGGGTCGGGATAGGCATCTACCTGACGGTGGCCACGTGCCCGATGCGGGACACGATCACCGACCGGGTCCGCACCGCGGTCTCGGACGTCGCCGGTGTGGGCGAGGTCGTGGTCGAGCTCGACGTGATGAACGACGAGCAGCGCACGGAACTGCGCAAGCACCTCCGGGGGGACGCGGCCGAACCCGTCATCCCGTTCGCCCAACCGGGGAACCTCACCCGCGTGTACGCGGTCGCCTCGGGCAAGGGGGGCGTGGGAAAGTCCACCGCCACGGTCAACCTCGCGACCGCGCTCGCGTCCCGTGGACTGTCCGTGGGCGTCCTCGACGCGGACATCTACGGCCACTCGATCCCCCGCATGCTGGGCACCGATGCCCGGCCCACCCAGGTCGAGCAGATGATCCTGCCGCCGGTCGCGCACGACGTCAAGGTCATCTCGATCGCCCAGTTCACCAAGGGGAACACCCCGGTGGTGTGGCGTGGCCCCATGCTGCACCGCGCCCTCCAGCAGTTCCTGGCCGACGTGTACTGGGGCGACCTCGACGTGCTGCTGATGGACCTACCGCCGGGAACGGGTGACGTCGCCATCTCGATCGCCCAACTCATCCCGTCGGCGGAGATCCTCGTGGTGACCACACCGCAGCAGGCCGCCGCCGAGGTGGCCGAGCGGGCGGGGTCGATCGCTCTCCAGACCCGTCAGAGGATCGCGGGCGTCATCGAGAACATGTCGTGGCTCGAACTCCCCGACGGCACCCGCATGGACGTCTTCGGCACCGGCGGTGGGGCCGAGGTCGCGGCGAACCTCTCACGCTCCGTGGGGGCACCGGTGCGCCTGCTCGGCCAGGTGCCGCTCGAGCAGGCCGTCCGGGAGCACGGCGACGAGGGCACCCCGATCGTCCTGGCGGAGCCGGATTCACCGTCCGGCAGGGCGTACAGGGAGATCGCGGACGGACTGGCCGTCCGGCCGCGCGGACTGGCGGGGATGAACCTCGGGATCGACACCACGCGCCACCTCTGACCGCCGGACCGGCCGGACCGCCGCACGGCGGGACCGCCGCACGGCGGGCGCATCCCGCGTCCTCCCGGGGCCCGCACGC
>NZ_JAALDZ010000131.1:0-4025 GCF_014145125.1 Dietzia sp. CQ4
GACCCGGGCTCGAGCGACCCCTCCAGGGAGCCGTCCAGCGAACCGGGCTCGATCGACCCCTCGAGCGAACCGTCGTCGGACCCGGCCTCTGAGCCCGCCGACAACGGCGCGAGCGACCCGGGATTGAGGGAACCGGGATTGAGCGAACCGGGATCGAGTGAGCCGGGCTCAAGCGACCCGGGCTCGAGGGAACCCTCCACCGAGCCCTGCCCCAGGGAGCCTGGATCGAGGGAACCAGGCTCGAGGGACCCGCCCTCCCCGGATCCCGCCGATCCGAGCAGTAGCTCGAGGTTCAGCCCGAGTCCGGCCTCGAGCGACCCGTCCTGGGCGTTGGCGACCGCCGGGGCACCGGCCGCGGTGAGTAGAGCCGCGCCGGCAACGGCCGCCGCACGGATGTGTAGTGCTCGTTTCGATGTCATCTTCGGTCCTCAATCTGGTCGGTGTCTCCACACGGGATCGCTAGCACCGATCCCCCTGCCTGATATGCACATCGTGAAATCTCAGGATAGTGTTACTTCCGTCACAGTTCCACCGGTGCGGCGGAAATCTCCTCTCGTCGTCGTCGGGCGTTCCCCCCGACCACCTAGGCTCGCCGGGTGACCACCGCTCCAGACTCCCCGTCGGCCCTGAACAGGCCGCTCCGGAGCCGGCCGCTCCGCCGGATGGCGGACGGGACCGTCAAGCAGATCAACCCCTTCACCGGCACCGAGGTCTGGACGGTTCCCGGCCGCGGCCACCGCCCCGTCGACCATCCGCCAGGCGAGGTCCTCCCGGTGGACCCCCACGCGGCCGAGGCGTACTGCGCGTTCTGCGTGACCCGGCTGCGCGAGACCACTCCGGAGAAGTCACGGCTGGTGCGCGACGGCGACACGTGGACGACGCTCGACCGGGTGGCCGCGCACGAGCTCGACCTCACGACCCCTGAGTTCCGGCTCTTCGGCAACCTCTTCGAGATCGTGTCGCTGGACTACTGGAGAGCGGTCCACGGATACCGGATCCCGGCCCGGGCCGCCGCGCACCAGACCGCCTATCTCGGGACCGACGAGGGCGCCGAGCACGTCCGCGCTCTGGTCCGCACCAGGATCGCCGCCGCGCAGGGGGATCCGGCGGACGCCGAGGCCATGACGACCGCGGAGCTGGCCGCCCACTCCGAGAGCTTCTTCGGTGGCTGCCACGACGTCGTGGTGGCCCGCCGCCACCTCACCGACGGCGCCACGAGTTCCGACCGCCACGCCTCCTCCGGTTGCCTCGACCCGGACGAGCACCAGCAGTTCATCGCCTTCACCGTCCGCGCCATGCGGAACCTGTACACCGACAACCCCCATGCCCGGTACGTGTCGGTGTTCCAGAACTGGCTGCGTCCCGCGGGCGCGTCGTTCGCGCACCTGCACAAGCAACTCGTGGCGATCGACGAGGTCCCGGCGAAGACCGGTCGCGAGGTGGCCGCCCTCGCCTCGGAGCCGGACCTCTACTCCACGCTCGGGGTCGACCACGCGGCCTCGGAGGGGCTGGTGCTGGCGGCCAACGAGCACGCGGTGGCGGTGGTCGGGGTGGGGCACCGCTATCCCGCCCTCGTCATCTATTCGCGCTCCGCCGCGAGCGAGCCCTGGGAGCACTCCCCGGACGAGCTCCGCGGGGTCTCCGACCTCCTGCACGCCTGCCACGCCGCCACGGGCCCCCTGGTGCCCACCAACGAGGAGTGGCACACCCGGCCACCGGGGGTCGGCGCGGCGATGCCGTGGCGGATCGTGCTCAAGTGGCGGATCTCGAACCCCGCCGGGTTCGAGGGGGCGACCGGGATCTACGTCAACACGATCGACCCGTGGGCCCTGCGCGATCGGGTCGCGCCGCGGTTGGTCGAACTGCGTGACTCGGGTCGGATCGCCGACATGGCGCTCGGGGCGGAGTGCGGGGACGTGCGGGGGTCCTTGCGCTCCAGGTGAGGCCGGGCGAGGGGCAGGACGGGATCGACGACGACGAGGTGGTCAGGTGAGCACCGGGGGCGCCCCGCCTAGATCGCGCGTCTCGCCCGACCCCGGGGGAGCCTGGCGGCGGTGGCCTCACGGATGCCCGGCACGGAGGCGGGGATCACGACGGGCCCGGAGAGCGACGGGTCGAGCAGCATCGCCGTGGGGGTCTCCTCCGAGCCCATGTTGATGCGGCGGCAGAGCTCGTAGGCGTCCTCGTCCCGCCAGATGTTGACCCAGTGCACCTCGAGCCCCTCCCGGGCGGCGCGCCGACGCAGCGCGGAGGAGTACGGGCACCCGGGGCGCCACAACACCACCACGGCGTGCTCCACGCAGGAGCTGCGCACCGACTGCAGGGGCTCGTGACCGGTGACCCTGAGCGGCGAGTTCCACAGAGCCACCACCGCGGTCACCGCCAACACCAGCAGCGCCGGTGCCGCGCCGTGACCGAACCCCACGATGGTCCAGGCGAGCGCGCACCCCACGGCCACGACGGCCGCGGGGCCGAACCAGTGGCCGGGGACGATCTCGCGCCCCGCCCGGGCGAAGGGGTGTGTCACGCGGACGACCATACGCGTCCCGGATCCCGGTCCGCCCGTGCATTAACCGAATTGTGATGCGTCCACGATCGGCTCTCCACCCGTCGTCCGTGACGGTAGCGTCGGAGCGATGACGGACTCGCGCCCGCCGACCCCGGCCCCGCCGACCAGCACCCGGAAGCTCCGCGACCTCACGGGACCCGGGATCACCACCGCGTTCGGTATGGAGGGGACCGATCTGGGGATCACCGCCAGGACGCCCTCCGGACGCCTGCTCGCCGTGTTCGGCGACACCTTCGCGGGAGCGGGGATGGGAGCCCCCCACGTGGGGCGCCCCCACCCGGGGATCGCCGAGTGCTCCCCCACCACGGACGAGCGACCGGGGCCGGGCAACCCCGACTGGCGGTCCCCCGTCGGCCTGTTCGCGGACGACGCCGCCCCGGGCGGGGGCCTGGTGTGGACGGGCGCGGCCGGTCCCGGCCCGCCGGACTACGCGGGGCAACTCATCGACTACGTCCACGGCCGGGGCTGTTCCACCGTCCTCCCCGGCGACGTCCTGACCCTCGGCGACACGATGTATCTCCACGTCATGGTCAACGAGGGGCTGGGGACGGTCACCCGGACCGAGATCCACCGCTCGGTCGACGACGGGAGCACCTGGGAGCCGACCGGTGTCACGTTCTCCCCCCGGCTCGAGGGCGGCCACCGCCAGCTGTGGACGTGGGAGACAGGCGGGGACGGATTCGTCTACGTCATGTCGACCGGGTTCCAGCGGGACAAGGGGGTCATCCTCATGCGGGTCCGCGAGGAGCACCTGGCGGATCCCGGCGTCAACGGGTGGCAGACGTGGGGCTACCGCGAGGGCGCCTGGGACTGGGGCAACCCCACGACCATCGTGCTTCCGGGCCGCATCGGCGAGATGTACCTGCGGCGGTGCGAGGACTTCTGGACCCTCACCTACTTCGACGCCGAGCACTACCGGATCGACTGCCTCACCTTCCCGCACATCGGCGCCGACCTACTGGACAGGTCGGTGACGACCCACACCACGCTCCTGCACGGCTGTGCCTGGGGCGACGAGTCCGACGGCTCAGATCCCGCCGCGGGTCCGGCACGCGTCGCCCAGCTCTACTGCGGCTGCCCGGTCCCGGGGTCCACCCCCGAGGAGTGGCACGTGGTCGTGAGCCAGTGGAACACCCACGACTCGGCCGCGGGCCCCGCCGGCTGGCCATACCGCTCCATGCAGTTCGTGGGGTCCATCCCGCGTCCGCCGGGGACACGGGCCGGGGACCGACCCGCCGCGGGCGCGTAGGTCCGCGGCCGCTCAGGCCCAGGGCAGCGGCCCGAGGTTCCGCTCCGCCCAGCCCCGCACGGCGTCGGCGGAGCGGGGATCCAGTTCTGTGGTGTCCACCTCGATCGCGTCGGGCCAGGGCGCCAGATCCGCGAGCTGGCTCCCGAGCACCTCCACGGTCGCCTCCGACGGGTCCGCACCGGCATGCCCCCGCTCCTCGATCCGCCG
>NZ_JAALDZ010000132.1:0-9220 GCF_014145125.1 Dietzia sp. CQ4
GCGGGGGTCCGGGCCACGCCGTGTGACGACGAGTGCGCCGTGGCGCGGGGTGTGGTCACCATCTCCGGGATCGTCACGGCGTCCTCGGCACCGCGGCGACGCAGGCTGGTCGCCGCCGACGGCGGGCCCGGCCCGAACGGGGAGGCCGGATCGTTGAGGCTGAGCGAACTGCAGCCGCTCGGGGTCTCCTATTTGTGTGCTGACGGCGCGTACGTGATCCCCCGGGGTGACCTCGCGGCGGCGGCGGTCGACCCGATCGGCATCGACGAGCAGGCGTGGTTGCGCCGCCTCGGAGCCGACAGCGGACTCGCGGCGCGGCTGGCTCTCCGCGCCGGCCGCCAGATCGCCGGCACCCGCCCGTGGATCGTGGGCATCGACAGGTTCGGCCTGGATCTCTCGGTCGGCTCAGCGACCGGCCCCAGGGAGGTCGTGAGAATCCCGTTCGCGCTGGTCTGTGGCGATTCCGAGGACGTGCAGAGCGAGCTGGACCGCCTCGCCGGGTGAGGCCGGCTCGGATCCTTCTCCGTCATTTTCCCGTCGGTGTGCACAAAACCCTTGCGCTAGAGGTAAGCCTTACCTAAGTTAGTCGCTGCGGGTAGTCACGTCCCCGCCCCCGGACCGTTCCGGCGCCTTTCCCTGGAGGCGTCGGAGCGGTGCGGGAACTGTCGACGAGGAGATGGCATGCGATCACTGGTGGGGCCTGTCCCGGAGCCCGCGGAACGAGTGAGCTCGGCGCTGCGCCGGTGCCCCCGGGCCACCCTGGGTCTACCCTCCGGCCCGGGCGCCGTGACCCCTCCCGGGGTGGGCCTGGTGCACCAGGTGCCCGGGACCGCCGACCTCTGGGTCGCGCTACCGACGGCCTACTCGGTCACGATCGGCGTGGGCGGGGTGCGGGCGAGGCTCGAGGTCCTGGACGAGATCATCGGGGGAGCGGCCGAGGGGCGCTGTCGCCGCATCGTCGTCGTCGAGGGTCGTGTGGAGCTGCCGGGCGTGCGCGCCCAGCGCCGCACCGCGGGCGAGATCGCCCGCGACCTCCCCGACCCCGTCCTGTTGGACGTGGGGACCGGTGTCGCGTTGGTCCGGCTCCGCGCGGAGCGGATCGTGCTGACCGACGACGACGGGGTGACCGACATCGACCCCGAGGACCTGGCGACCTCCGGGCCCGACCCCTTCGCCGACCTCGAGGGGCACTGGCTGGACCATCTCAACGACCCGCGCTGCCAGGTGGTGCCGCGGATGGCGCTGCGCGTGTGCCGCTGCCTCCCGGCCGAGCGGCCACTGCTGGTCGGCATCGACCGCGCCGGGGTGGACATCGAGCTCGTCGGGCGCGACGGGCGCATCCACCGGGAGCGGCTGCCCTTCGCCGAGGCGTGCGTGAGCGTCACCGAGTTGGGCACCCAGCTCCGCCTGCTCGCCGGGGGGTCGCGATACCCTCTAGACCGTGCTGCTCTCCGACCGTGACCTCCGCTCCGAGCTCGCCGACGGGCGGCTCACGATCGACCCTCTCGACTCCTCGCTGATCCAACCGTCGAGCATCGACGTCCGCCTGGACAGTCTGTTCCGCGTGTTCAACAACTCGCGCTACACCCACATCGACCCGGCGCAGCAGCAGGACGACCTCACCGAACTCGTCGAACCCGCGTCAGGGGACCCGTTCGTGCTGCACCCGGGCGAGTTCGTCCTGGGGGCGACCCTCGAGCGCCTGGCCCTTCCCGACGACCTGGCGGGCCGGCTCGAGGGAAAGTCCTCACTCGGTCGACTCGGTCTGCTCACGCACTCGACCGCCGGGTTCATCGACCCGGGGTTCGAGGGGCACATCACCCTCGAGCTGTCCAACGTGGCCAACCTGCCCATCACGCTGTGGCCGGGGATGAAGATCGGCCAGCTGTGCCTGTTCCGGCTGTCCAGCCCCGCCGAGGTCCCGTACGGCACCGCCGCGACGGGCTCGAAGTACCAGGGACAGCGCGGCCCGACCGCCTCCAAGGCGTACCTCAACTTCCGCTGACCGGGACTGTTGCCGAACCGGGCCCGTCGGCGACCCGGGCCCGGCCACAGTACGCTCGTCCCGCGTTCACCCCGGTGTTCCCGGGAGGTCGTCCGGGGACGGTAGAACTGCGCTATGCGTATGACCGTGTTCGGGACCGGGTATCTGGGGACCACCCATGCCGCCTGTATGGCCGAGTTGGGTCACGAGGTGCTGGGTGTGGATGTGGACGAGGCGAAGATCGAGCGCCTGCGGGCCGGTGAGGTGCCGTTCTACGAGCCGGGGTTGCCGGAGATCCTGAGGCGGCAGGTGGAGGCGGGTCGGGTGCGGTTCACCACGGATTATGCCGAGGCCGCGGAGTTCGCGGACCTGCACTTCATCGGGGTGGGTACCCCGCAGCGCAAGGGGGAGTTCGCGGCCGACACCTCGTATGTGGAGGACGTGGTGGCCCGGCTCGTCCCGCTGCTGACCGCGGATGCGGTGCTGGTGGGCAAGTCGACGGTGCCGGTGGGGACGGCGGCGCGGTTGCAGGAGATCGCCGACGAGCACTCGCGTCAGGGGGTGCGGGCGGAGGTGGTGTGGAACCCGGAGTTCCTGCGGGAGGGTTTCGCGGTGGCCGACACGCTCACGCCGGATCGGATCGTGATCGGGGTGCGTGAGCCGGGTGGGCCGGTCGAGGAGGTGGTGCGCGGGGCGTACGCGCCGATCCTGGACTCGGACCCGTGTCCGGTGATCGTGACGGACCTGGCGACCGCCGAGTTGGTCAAGGTCAGCGCGAACGCGTTCCTGGCGACCAAGATCAGCTTCATCAACGCAGTGTCGGAGGTGTGTGAGGCGGCGGGCGCGGATGTGACGGTGTTGGCGGACGCGATCGGGATGGATCCGCGGATCGGTCGGCGCTTCCTGGGTGCCGGTCTGGGCTTCGGTGGGGGGTGCCTGCCCAAGGACATCCGGGCGTTCATGGCCCGCGCCGGGGAGTTGGGTGCCGATCAGGCGATGTCGTTCCTGCGGGAGGTCGACTCGATCAACATGCGGCGCCGGGAGCGGATGGTCGATCTGGCGACCGAGGCGTGCGGGGGGATGCTGATCGGCAAGACGATCGCGGTGCTGGGGGCGGCGTTCAAGCCGGACTCCGATGACGTGCGCGACTCCCCGGCGTTGAACGTGGCCGGGATGCTGTCCCTCAAGGGGGCGCAGGCGGTGGTGTACGACCCGCAGGCGCTGGACAACGCGCGGGCCCTGTTCCCGACGCTCGCGTACGCCGACTCGGCGATCGAGGCGTGTGAGGGTGCGGACGTGGTGCTGGTGGCCACCGAGTGGGCCGAGTTCCTCGAGTTGGACCCGGCGGCTGTGACGGCGGTGGCGCGCGGGCGGATCATGCTGGACGGCCGCAACTGCATGCCCGCCGACGCCTGGCGCGCCGCCGGCTGGACCTACCGCGCACTAGGCCGCGGGGTGAGCGCCAGCTGACCGGTCGACCGCGCCCGGGTGGCCGTCCTCCGACTCCGACCGTCCTCCGACTCCGACCGGGCCCGGCGCGGGTTAGGGTTACCGGCGTGAGCGACCGGCCAGCGACCCCTCCCCGGCACCGGCACCGGGTCGAGCGCCCCCGACACGGGTCCCGCCTCGTTCCGTCCGGCGGCGCCGGCCGGATCACGGTGGTCGGACTGATCCTGGGCGCGGTCGCGACGATGATCGGGGTGGCGCTGCTCTGGCCGACCTTCCAGGACCCCGAGCTGGACCCGTACTTCGCCCAGTCGTCCGGGTCCTCGGTGGTGACGGAGCGGGGCGAGGTCGTGTCCACCGAGGTGGCACCCTGCGGCTCCCCGGACAACGGGCGGGTGCTGCCCGGTCCACCGCTCGAGCCCCGGTTCCCCGGCCCGGAGTGTCCGCGCTCGATCGTGCGACTCGACACCGGCCCGGACGCCGGCCGACAGGTCCTGCTGGAGATACCACCCGGGCCCGGATCCCCGGACCTCGGTGAGGGCGACCAGATCCAGCTGGGCCGCTCCCCCCAGGGGGCCACCGACACCTATGCCTTCGAGGACTTCACCCGCACCGTGCCCATGGCGTTGTGGCTCCTCGTGGGCGCCGTGGTGATGGTCGCCGTCGGGCGGTGGAAGGGACTGCGGGCCCTGATCGGGATCGCGGTGGCCCTCGTCGTCGTCGTGGGGTTCGTCCTCCCCTCCATCCTCGACGGCAACCCGGCCATCCTGGTGGCCGTGGTCGGCGGCTCCGCCGTGCTCTACCTGGTGATCTACGTGGTCCACGGGATCAACCTCAAGACGCACGCCGCGCTGCTCGGCACCCTGTCGGCGATGCTGGCGGCGGCGTTGCTGAGCTGGGTGGTCATCGAGACCACCAGGATCACCGGGCTCAGCGGCGACTCCACGACCCAGGTCCAGGTGTTCGTGCAGCACGTCTCGCTGACGGGACTGCTGCTCGCCGGCTTCATCATCGGCGCCCTGGGCGTGCTCAACGACGTCACCGTGAGCCAGTCCGCGACCGTGTTCGAGATGCGCCACCTCGACCCGCACGCCGGACCCGTCCAGGTGTTCCGGTCGGCGATGGGGGTCGGACGCGACCACGTCGCCTCGATGGTCTACACCCTGGTGTTGGCGTACACCGGGTCGGCGCTGCCGCTGCTGCTGCTGTTCTCGCTGGGGACCCGCTCGCCGCTGTCGATCCTCACCTCCGACGTCGTGGCCGTGGAGTTGATGCGGTCGCTCGTCGGCGCGATCGCCCTCGCCCTGTGCGTCCCGCTCACCACCGCGGCAGCGGTGTGGCTCTCCCGCGACGTGACCCCGGAGGAGTTGGACCGGGCGACCGTGGGCGCGCGGCACTGAGCGCCCGGACTACTGGCGGTACGAGGCCAGGAAGTTGCCGATCCGCTCGATCGCCACGGCCAGGTCGCGGCCGGCGGGCAGCGTGACCACCCGGAAGTGATCCGGGTCGGGCCAGTTGAACCCCGTGCCCTGGGTGACCAGGATGCGCTCACGCTCGAGCAGGTCCAGCGCGAACAGGCGGTCGTCGTGGATCTCGTGGACCTCCGGGTCGAGCCTGGGGAACACGTAGAGGGCGCCCATCGGCTTGACGCAGCTCACCCCGGGGATCGAGTTGAGCTTCTCCCACGCGATGCCGCGCTGCTCGTGGAGCCTGCCCCCGGGCTCGATCAGCTCGTTGATCGACTGGTACCCGCCGAGTGCCACCTGGATGGCGTGCTGCGCGGGCACGTTGGGGCACAACCTCGTCGAGGCCAACAGCTCCAGACCCTCGAGGAACCCGGCCGCGTGCGCCTTGGGGCCGGTGATCGCCATCCAGCCCGCCCGGTAGCCCGCCACGCGGTACGTCTTGGACAGGCCGTTGAAGGTCAGGACCAGCAGATCGTGCGCGAGCGAGGCGATGGAGGTGTGCTGCGCCTCGTCGTAGACGATCCGGTCGTAGATCTCGTCCGCCAGGATGAGCAGACTGTGCTCGCGGGCCAGGTCCACGATCCCCTGCAGGACCTCCCGGGAGTAGACCGCCCCGGTGGGGTTGTTGGGGTTGATCACGACGATGGCCTTGGTCTTGGGCGTGATCTTGGAGGCGATGTCCTCGAGCGACGGGTTCCAGTCGTCCTGTTCGTCGGCGAGGTAGTGGACGGGCCTGCCCCCGGCGAGTGAGGTCATGGCGGTCCACAGCGGGTAGTCCGGGGCGGGGATGAGGACCTCGTCGCCGTCGTCCAGCAGCGCCTGCATCGTCATGGTGATCAGCTCGGACACGCCGTTGCCGAGGTAGATGTCCTCCACGTCCAGCTGCGGGAAGTCGGGGACCAGCTCGTACCGCGTGAAGATCGCTCGACGGGCCGACAGGATGCCCTTGGACTCCGAGTAGCCCTGCGCGTGGGGCAGTGCCGCGATCATGTCGCGCATGATCACGTCCGGCGCCTCGAACCCGAAGGGGGCGGGGTTGCCGATGTTCAGCTTGAGGATCCGGTGACCCTCCGCCTCGAGCTGGTTCGCCCGCGCCAGCACCGGGCCGCGGATCTCGTAGAGGACGTCCTTGAGCTTGGACGACTGGTCGAGCGTGCGCGGCTGGTGGAGCGTGCGTCCCGTGTTCTCCGGCGTCATGACTGCTGATTGTGCCACCTCGGTCGGACGTGGTTCCGGCCGCGCCGAACCGCGGTGTCAGATCCCGTGGCCTCAGATCCCGTACCGCAGGTCGATGATGGCCGGGATCTCCGAGAGGGGCAGGAGATCGTCGGGATGCTCCACCGAGAGGAAGTCCACGCAGCCTCGCTCGTGGGAGGCCAGGGCGTACGGCTGGGAGTCGATCGACAGGCCGGTGAGCTGACGGAGCCTGCGGACCTCGCCCCTGACGGTCGCCGTGGCGTCCCTGTCCCCGTAGAGCGCCTCGGACAGGGAGCGCGCGGTCCACGCCTCCCGGGACGCCAGGAGCGCGAGCAGTTCCGCCCTTCGCGGGGTGAGGTCGACCGCCGACCCGTCGGCCCGGATCACCGACGGCCTCCACCCGAGCAGACGGATTTCCGTCACCGGGTTGTCGCCCCGATCCGTGTCCCCGGCGGGGCCGGGGCGCGAACCTGGGTCCGGAGGGCGGGGGTCGTCCGGGGACGGCCCACCCACTCCGTTCGCGAGCAGCGTCTCGGCCAACCGGGTACCGCAACGGACCAGCGCGGCCGTCTCGGAGCTCGAGAAACGGACCGGATGGGAGACGTCGAGGACCCCGAGGATCCTGCCGCGGGCGTCCCGGACGGGACTGGCCGTGCAGGTCCAGCCGTGATGGGCCCGGACGTAGTGTTCGCCCGCGGTGGCGTGGGTCAACGTCCCGGTCTCCAACGCGAGGGAGATGCCGTTCGTGCCGATCCCCCGTTCGGACCAGTCCGCGCCCTCGGCGAACGCGATCGAGTCGGCGCGGCGGAGTACGTGGGGACTTCCCGACCGCCAGAGCAGGCACCCCCGCGAATCGGTGAGGACCACCAGGTGCCGGCCCGCGGCGGAGGTGTCGGACACCGAGGCCACCACGTCCGCCGCGATGTGGCGCAGGGGTGTGCGCTGCCGCGCGTCGGCGACCTGTTCGCGGGTGAGCACGCGGGCCGGCATTTCCTGGTCCGGCGAGATCCCGGCCGCTCCGCTGCGCCTCCACGCCTGTAGGACCCGCGAGTCGAGGTCGGAGGTCGCTCCACCGGAGAGCGCGATCCCGTGGGCCCTGATGGAGCGCTCGGCGAAGGCCCGGGGGTCGGAGAACCGCAGGGCCGGGTGCAACGACATTGCCACCCCCTGGGGAAGAAAGTGTGATCTACGTCATTGCCGAAGCTACACGACACGAAGGAGCGGACATGACCCAGACGACAGACGCACCGGCCGACCGGGGTGGGGCGGGCGGCGCCGGTTCAGGCGCCGACGCCACGGTCGAGAGGTGGCTCGGGGAGTTCGACGAGGCCCTCCGGGCGGGGGACGCGGAGCGGGCGGCGCAGTTGTTCGACCCCGAGGGCTACTGGCGCGACTTCGTCGCCTTCACATGGAACCTCAAGACGCTCGAGGGGCGGGAGGAGATCCGCGGGATGCTCGAATCCCAGCTGGCCGCGGTCTCGCCCTCCGCCTGGAGGCTCGACGACCCCGCGAGCGCGTCGGGTGATGTGACCGAGGCGTGGGTGACCTTCGAGACCGCGGTCGGCCGCGGATGGGCCCACCTCCGGTTGCGCGACGGCAAGGCCTGGACCCTCCTGACCACGATGCAGGAACTCAAGGGCCACGAGGAGAAGAGGCGCCGGACCCGGGACCAGGGCGTCGAGCACGTCATCCGCCGGGGGCGCAAGACGTGGCTCGAGAAGAAGCAGGAGCGCCAGGAGACCCTCGGGTACACCGAGCAGCCGTACACGGTGATCATCGGCGGAGGCCAGGGCGGGATCGGGCTCGCCGCCCGGCTCAAGCGGTTGGGCGTGCCGACCATCGTGATCGAGAAGAACGAGCGGGCCGGCGACTCGTGGCGCAAGCGCTACAAGTCACTCCACCTCCACGACCCGGTCTGGTACGACCATCTCCCGTACATCCCCTTCCCCGATGACTGGCCGGTGTTCCCGTCCAAGGACAAGGTGGGGGACTGGCTCGAGCACTACACCGCGATCATGGAGCTCGACTACTGGTCCGGTACGCAGTGTCTGACCGCCGACTTCGACGAGGAGTCCGGGACGTGGCGGGTCGAGGTGGACCGGAGAGGCGAGAAGGTGGAGCTCCGCCCGACCCAGCTGGTGTTCGCCCTCGGGGTCTCCGGCTACCCGAACATCCCGCACGTCGAGGGCGCGGACTCGTTCACCGGCGAGCAGTGGCACTCCTCGGAGTTCACCGGTGAGGGGGACGTGGAGGGCAAGCGGGCCGTGGTGATCGGCTCGAACAACTCGGCCCATGACATCTGCGCCGCGCTCTGGGACCACGGAGCGGACGTCACCATGGTCCAGCGCTCCTCCACCCACATCGCGCGGAGCGAGTCGCTCATGTCGCTGGCGCTCGGGCCCCTGTACTCCGAGGACGCGCTGGAGGCGGGGGTGACGACCGAGAAGGCCGACATGCTCTTCGCCTCCTGGCCCTACCGCCTGCTCCCCGGGGTGCAGATCCCCGTCTACGAGCAGATGGCGGAGAAGGACTCGGAGTTCTACGGCCGACTCCGCGAGGCCGGATTCGAGCTGGACTTCGGGGAGGACGGGTCCGGCCTCTTCCTCAAGTACCTCCGGCGCGGTTCGGGGTACTACATCGACGTCGGTGCCAGCCAACTGGTGATCGACGGCGAGGTCGCGCTGGCACGCGGGCAGGTGACGCGGATCCGGGCCGACGGGGTGGAGCTGGACGACGGGACGATCCTGCCCGCCGACCTCATCGTCTACGCCACCGGGTACGGCTCGATGAACCAGTGGTTGACCGATCTCGTGTCGCAGGACGTCGCCGACCGGGTGGGCAAGGTCTGGGGATACGGTTCCGGCACCACGCGGGACCCCGGGCCCTGGGAGGGGGAACTCCGCAACATGTGGAAGCCGACGAACGTCGAGCAGCTCTGGATCCACGGAGGCAACCTGCACCAGTCCCGCCACTACTCCAAGTACCTGGCCCTGCAGCTCAAGGCGAGGATGGAGGGCGTGCCCACCCCCGTGTACCAGGTCCAGGAGGCGCACCACCCCTGCTGACGGCGGGACCCGTCAATGCACCTGCGGCCCGTGATCGGGGTGTCCGATCACGGGCCGCAGAG
>NZ_JAALDZ010000133.1:0-33998 GCF_014145125.1 Dietzia sp. CQ4
CCACCGCGGAGCTCACCGCGGCCCGCGACCGGGCGGCCGCGGTGCGGACCGAGCAGACGGGGATCCTCGACGCGGCGCGCTCGCGGGCCCGCGAGATCATCCTCGCGGCGGAGCGTGAGGCCAGACGGCTCGACCTCGAGGCCGCTCACCGGCGGGATCTGATCGACGAGGATCACCGCATCGCCTCTGATGCGAGGAGAACGGAGTCCCTGCTCGAGGACCGGGAACGGCAGGCGGCATCGGTCGCCGCGGCGGACGCCGTGAGACGTCAGGCCGAGGACGAGGCCCGCGAGACGGTCGACCGCGCCGCGGCCGAGGCTGCATCGCTGGTCTCGACGGCGCGTCGACACACCGAGGAACTGCGGTCGGTCCGAGAGCGCGTCCTGGCCGATCTGGCGGCGATCCGTGCCAGGCTGGAGCCCATTCCCGGCCGCCCGGACGACGATGCGGTCATGCCCGCCGACCCGGGGCTCGTCGACCCACGGCTCAGCTCCAACGACGGGTGAGACCCCGGCTGCCCCTCCCGGACCAGCATCCGCTGTGCCAGTGGCGGCGCTCGTCGTCGCCCCCCGGCCTGTCCGGCCACGCCACCACGTGTGGGGTCCCGGCGGGGACCACCTGGTCGCATCCCGGGCAACGGTAGTCCTTACCGGCGCGCGATCCGGGGACGCGCCGGACGTGGTAGTCATCCGGGTCACCCGACGGGCCGGATTCGAGCGCACCGCCACCCGGCCCCTCCCGCCGGGGCGCCGGACGGCCCGTCCCCGCGCGTCTGTGACGTCTCGGCACCCGGTCCCCGCCCTCAGAACAGCCGCAGGTCCGTCGACTCGATCCCACGGAGAGAGTCGTAGTCGAGGGTCACGCACCGGATGCCGCGGTCCTCGGCGAGGGTCCGGGCCTGCGGCTTGATCACCTGGGCGGCGAACACCCCGCTGACCGGAGACAACAGCGGGTCGCGATTGAGCAGTTCCAGATACCGCGTGAGTTGCTCCACGCCGTCGATCTCGCCTCGACGCTTGATCTCGACCGCCACGGTGACGCCGTCGGCGTCCCGCCCCAGGATGTCGACCGGACCGATCGCGGTCATGTACTCGCGGCGGATCAGGCTGTATCCCGGCCCCAGGGTCTCGATGTGTTCGGCCAGCAACTCCTGGAGATGAGCCTCGACACCGTCCTTCACCAGCCCGGGGTCCACACCGAGCTCGTGCCGGGAGTCGTGGTGGACCTCGGAGAGCGTGATCCGGAGCTGTTCGCCGGCCTTGTTCTCGACAACCCAGAGTTGGTGTCCGGGGTCATCCGGGTGCTCCTGCTCGACCAACGAACAGGGTGGCGTCATCCAGTTGAGCGGCTTGTACGCGCGGTCGTCGGCGTGCACGCTGACGGACCCGTCCGCCTTGACCAGCAGCAGCCTGGGTGCCATGGGCAGGTGGGCCGTCAGACGGCCGACGTAGTCGACCTGACAGGTGGCGACGACGAGACGCACGGTTCCTCCTGGAATCGGGATGTGCCGGACGGCCCTCAGGGCCCTGTAGGGCTGTCAGCGCCGACGGCGGGCCGGAGAGCGGACCTGATCGGTCGAGCAGGCCTCCACCCACGCCAGCAGTGCGGTCAGCTCGGCGGGCCCCACGCAGATCTCGCCCTCCCTGATCCCACCCCTGCGATCGTGGCCGGAGAAGGACACGATGAGCTCCCCCGACTCGGCGACGTCGAGTTCGTGCCCCGTCGGCTGACGACGGGGACCCAACTCGAGGCTTCTGCGGTCGAGACGGACGTCAGCCCCGAACCTCACGCTCAACAACCGGTAGAACGCCAGGTCGGTGTCGGAGTAGCGGACGGCTCCGTGACGCCACGCGTCTCCCCCGTCCCGTTTGACCAGGACCGAGGTGGAGTCCCTGCGCACGACCACCAGTCGATAGACGACGGCCGCGACCACCGGGGCGAGGACGAGCAGCACGACGACACCGAGAATGATCCCGGTGATCGCCATCTGCTCAACCCCTTCCGGTGGCCGCGGCCGTCAGGTCACGGGCGGACCGTTCCGTACTGCTAGGCGCCGGCCTTCTCGACCGCGCGGAGCCGACCGCGTGCGGCTGCGGCAGCCGCCTGGTCGTCGCCTGCCTCGGACAGCGCGCGCTCGGCCTCGCCGCGGTCGATGGACTCCGACCACTCCGCGGTCTCGCCGAGGATGCTGACCTTGTTCGCCGTCACGGAGAGGAACCCGCCCTGCACCGCGGCGACCTTCTTGCCCTCGTCCGTGTAGACCGTCACGGTGCCACCGGCGTCCAGCTCGCCGAGCAGCGGCTCGTGCCCGGACTGGATTCCGATCTCGCCCTCGGTGGTCTTGGCGACCACCATGGTGGCGGTACCGGACCAGAAACGACGCTCGACCGTGACGAACTCGACCTCGATGTCAGCCATGGTCAGCGGTCACTTCCCCGAGAGCTTCTTGGCGGCCGCCTCGACGTCGTCCAGACCGCCGATACCGTTGAACGCCTGCTCCGGGAGGTGGTCCAGCTCGCCCTTGCACAGCTTGTCGAAGGCCTCGATGGTGTCCGACAGCGGGACGACCGAGCCGACCTGGCCGGTGAACTTCTCGGCGACCAGGAAGTTCTGGCCGAGGAAGCGCTCGAGGCGACGGGCACGCTGAACGGTGACCTTGTCCTCCTCGGAGAGCTCGTCCATACCGAGGATGGCGATGATGTCCTGCAGCTCCTTGTACTTCTGCAGGATCTGGATGACCTGCTGCGCCACCCGGTAGTGCTCCTCCCCGACGATGCCCGGCTCGAGAATCCGGGAGGTCGAGGTGAGCGGGTCCACCGCGGGGTAGATGCCCTTCGACGCGATCGAGCGGGACAGCTCCGTGGTGGCGTCGAGGTGCGCGAACGTGGTGGCCGGCGCCGGGTCGGTGTAGTCGTCGGCGGGGACGTAGATCGCCTGGAGCGAGGTGATGGATCGACCCCGCGTCGAGGTGATCCGCTCCTGCAGCATGCCCATCTCGTCCGCGAGGGTCGGCTGGTAACCGACGGCGGACGGCATGCGACCGAGAAGGGTCGAGACCTCGGAACCCGCCTGCGTGAAGCGGAAGATATTGTCCACGAACAGCAGGACGTCCTGGCCCTGCACGTCACGGAAGTACTCGGCCATGGTCAGAGCCGAGAGCGCGACGCGCATACGCGTCCCCGGCGGCTCGTCCATCTGGCCGAACACCAGGGCGGTGTCCTGGAGGACGCCCATCTCCTCCATCTCGAGGAACAGGTCCGTGCCCTCACGGGTGCGCTCGCCGACGCCGGCGAACACCGACGTACCGGAGAACTCGCGGGCGATACGGGTGATCATCTCCTGGATCAGCACGGTCTTGCCGACACCGGCACCACCGAAGAGGCCGATCTTGCCACCCTTGACATACGGGGTGAGGAGGTCGATGACCTTCACACCGGTCTCGAGGATCTCGGTCTTGCCCTCGAGCTGGTCGAAGGCGGGCGGCTCGCGGTGGATACCCCACTGCTCGCCGTCCCGGCCGGTGCCGGGGGCGTCGAGGCAGTCGCCGAGGGCGTTGAAGACGTGGCCCTTGACGACGTCGCCGACGGGCACCGAGATCGGCTTGCCCGAGTCGACGACCTCCGCGCCGCGGACGAGTCCGTCGGTGGACTGCATGGAGATGCAGCGCACCATGTTGTCGCCGAGGTGCTGGGCGACCTCGAAGGTGACCGTCTTGGCGACGGCCTCGAGGGTGATCTCGGTGGTGAGTGCGTTGAAGAGGGCCGGGAGGGCGCCACGCGGGAATTCCACGTCGACGACCGCACCCAGGACGCGGGCGACCCGACCGGTGAGACCGGCCGTGCCCGTCGTGCTCTGATCGGTAACAGCTGTGGTCATTGCTTAGTCACTTCCTGCGCTAGCGGCGAGCGCACCAGCGCCACCGACAATCTCGCTGATTTCCTGGGTGATCTGTGCCTGGCGGGCCTGGTTGGCCTCGCGGCTCAGGCCTTCCACCAGTTCGGTCGCGTTGTCCGTCGCCGACTTCATTGCCGTGCGGCGTGCCGCAGACTCCGACGCCGCCGACTCGAGCAGCGACGCGAACGCCCTCGTCGACATGTACCTCGGGAGGAGGTTGTCGAGCAGAGTGTCCGCATCGGGCTCGAAGGTGACCTCCGGCTTGAACTCCGTCTCCGGCGAATCCATGTAGTCCTCGCCCAGATCCAGCTCCTCGATCTCGACGCGGGTCTCGATCGGGGCCAGTCGCCGCGCACGCGGGGTCTGCGTGAGCATCGACTTGAACTGGGTGTAGACGATGTGGACCTCGTCGACGCCCTTGCGGGTGGTGTCCCCGGGATGGTCGCTCCCGAGGAACTCCGTCGCGTCGAACGTCTCCTCGCCGCCGGCCGCGAAGGCGGCGGACAGGAGCTGGAAGGCCGGACGGGCCTCCTGGTAGTCGGGCTTCTGGGAGTGTCCCTGCCACGAACCGGCGAGTTCCACCTCGCGGAACGTGTAGTACACGATGCCCTTGTTGCCCAGCACGTAGATGTCGACCTCGCGGCCGGCGTCCTCGAGGAACGCGATGAGCTCGGCGGCCTCCTTGAGGACGTTGTGGTTGTAGCCACCACACATCCCGCGGTCCGAGGTCACCACGAGCACGGCGGAACGCCTGGCGTCCTCCGGCTCGTTGAGCATCCGGTGCTGGACCGACGACGCACTGGCGAGGTCGGTCAGGATGGCGGTGATCTGATCGGCGAACGGCTGGGCCGCCGCGACCCTCGCCTGGGCCTTGGAGATCTGCGAGGTGGCGATCAGCTCCTGGGCCTTGGTGATCTTCTTGGTCGAGTTGACCGACTTGATCCGGTCGCGCAGTTCACGCATATTCGCCATTGCGTCAGATCACTCTCCTCTCGGCCTTGAATCGGATGGCTGTCATCGCAGGCCTCAGGCCTTCTTCTTCTTGGTGACCGTCAGCGTCTCACGGTCGATCTCGTCCTCCGAGAGCGCCTCGGCCTCGGGCTCGTTGACCACCCGCGAACCGTCGGAGGCGACGAAGCCCTCCTTGAACTCGTTGGTCTTGGCCTCGAGCGTCGCCTTGGACTCGTCGGAGAGCGCCGCCCCGCCGTCGATCTGGCTGTAGACGTCGGCAGCGGAGTGCCGCAGGCTCTCGAGCAGCTCGCCCTCGAACCGACGGACGTCCTCGACGGGCACGGTGTCGTAGAAGCCCTCGCCGGCGAGGTAGATCGAGACGATCTGGTCCTCCACGGCGACCGGCGAGTTCTGGTCCTGCTTGAGGATCTCCACCAGACGCTGCCCGCGCTCGAGCTGGGCCTTGGACGCCGCGTCCAGGTCGGAGGCGAAGGTCGCGAAGGACTCGAGGTCGCGGTACGCGGCCAGATCGAGACGCAGCGAACCGGAGACCTTCTTCATGCCCTTGGTCTGGGCGGCGCCGCCGACTCGCGAAACGGAGATACCGACGTTGACCGCCGGGCGCACACCGCGGTTGAACAGATCGGACTCGAGGAAGACCTGGCCGTCGGTGATGGAGATGACGTTGGTCGGGATGAACGCCGAGACGTCGTTGGCCTTGGTCTCGATGATCGGCAGGCCGGTCAGGGAGCCGCCGCCCATCTCGTCGGAGAGCTTGGCACAGCGCTCGAGCAGCCGGGAGTGCAGGTAGAAGACGTCACCCGGGTAGGCCTCACGACCCGGCGGGCGGCGCAGCAGCAGCGAGATCGCACGGTAGGCGTCGGCCTGCTTGGACAGGTCGTCGAACACGACCAGGACGTGGGCGCCCTCGTACATCCAGTGCTGACCGATGGCCGAGCCGGTGAACGGCGCGAGCCACTTGAAGCCGGCCGAGTCGGAGGCCGGGGCCGCCACGATGGTGGTGTACTCCATCGCGCCGTGCTCCTCGAGCGTCGCCTTGACGCCCGCGATGGTGGAGCCCTTCTGCCCGATGGCGACGTAGATGCACCGGAGCTGCTTGCTCTTGTCGCCGGACTCCCAGTTGGCCTTCTGGTTGAGGATGGCGTCGATGCAGACCGCGGTCTTGCCGGTCTTGCGGTCACCGATGATCAGCTGGCGCTGGCCGCGGCCGATCGGCGTCATGGCGTCGATGGCCTTGATGCCGGTCTGCATCGGCTCCTCGACGGGCTGACGCTCGAGCACGGACGGTGCCTGCAGCTCGAGGGCGCGGGTACCGGCCGACTCGATGTCGCCGAGGCCGTCGATGGGCTTGCCGAGCGGGTTGACGACGCGGCCGAGGAAGCCGTCGCCGACGGGGACGGAGAGGACGTTCCCGGTGCGGCGCACCTCCTGGCCCTGGGCGATCTCGTCGAAGTTACCGAGGATGACCGCACCGATCTCGCGGTCCTCGAGGTTCAGTGCGACACCGAGGATCCCGCCGGGGAACTCCAGCAGCTCGTTGGCCATCGCCGAAGGGAGTCCGCTGATGTGCGCGATGCCGTCACCGGTGTCGACGACGACGCCGACCTCCTCCTTCGTCGCGTCGGTCGAAACGGTCGAGGTGTAATTCGCAATCGCGCTGCGGATCTCTTCGGAGGAGATCGTCAACTCCGCCATGTCATTCCTGCTCTCAAAGTCGGGATGTGCTTTATGGGTGTGTACCTGAGCCGCCACCGCTGGAACACGGCCGAGTCGCAGCTCGTCTTGTGCCGGACCAGCTGGTCAGCGAAGGGAACGACGCATCGCGTCGAGCCGTCCTGCCACGCTACCGTCGATGATCTCGTCGCCGACGCGGACGACCACGCCGCCCAGAAGTGCCTGATCGACGTCGTTGTGGATGGCGATCTCCCGCCCGTACAGCGTGGCCAGGCGCGCCCTGAGATCATCCGACTGCTGCTCGGTCAACGGCTCGGCGCTGGTCACCACCGCCACGGAGCGCCCGCGCAACTCCGCGGCCTGGGTCGAGATCTCCATGATGTCGTCCGCGGGCATGCCGGACGGGCGGTCCACGGCCTGCGAGGCGAGGGCCTCGGTCACCGCGGTGACCTTGCCGTACAGGACCTCCGCGAGAAGCCCCCGCTTGGCTCCCGCCTCCGCGGTCCGGTCAGCGAGGAGCTGCTCGAACTGGGGATCTCCGGCGACGATGCGGCCGAGCCTGAACAACTCGTCCTCGACGGCCTGGAGCTGTCCCTGCTGGTCCGCCGATCGCAGGAGCGCCTCCCGGCCGAGCCGGATCAGGCCCTCCCGCAACTCCCGCGGGTTGGACCAGTCACGGGACACCGCAGCGAGGAGCAGATCGAGGGTGGTCTGGTCGACCTTCCACCCGAACACCCCACGGACCAGGTCCTGTCGGGCCTCCACCGGGGCCGCGGTGTCGGCCACGGAGACCCGGAGGGCGCGGTTGTCCTCGAGGACGCGCACGACCTCGAAGAGTTCCTGGCCCACCTTCGCGCCGGTCGCTCCCCCGGACGGGTTCGCCGCCAGGGTCTGCTCCAGTTCGCTCCGGGTCTGGTCGAGCGCTTCGCGACTCGCTGCGTGCATCGGCTCCACTTCCCTTAGTTCTTGCCCGCGCCGGGGACCCGGTCGAGGTCTGCCAGAAAGCGGTCGATGGTGCCCGAACGCCGGACCGGATCCGACAGCTGCTCACCCATGAGTCGCTCCGCGAGATCCACCGACTGACGCCCCAGGTCACTGCGGAGCTCCGCGATGATCTGCTGGCGCTGCGCGGCGAGTTGCTGGTTGCCGGCGGCGACGATGCGGTCGCTCTCCGCCTGCGCCTCGGTCTTCATGTCCGCGAGGATCTGCTGACCCTGGGCACGCGCGTCGTCGCGGATCTTGGCCGCTTCGCTGCGCGCCTCGGCGAGCTGGGCCTTGTACTTGGCCAGCTCCTCCTTCGCCTCGGCCTGGGTCTGCTCGGCACGACGCAGACCGCCTTCGATGCGCTCGGAACGCTCGTCGAGAACCTGCTGGAACTTCGGGAGGATGAACTTCCAGAAGAGCCACAGGATGACTGCGAGCGGGATGAGCGACCAGACGATGTCATACAGCGGAGGAATCAGCGGGTTGGGGCTGTCCTCCAGGGGGAGTGATTCTCCACCCTCGGCCGCCAAGATGGCGATGACGTTGTTCATGGTGCGTCCCTACGAGGTCGGTGGTCGTCGATCAGAACAGGAAGCCGGCGACGATACCGATCAGGGCGAGCGCCTCGGTGAAGGCGATGCCGAGGAACATCGTGGTACGGAGGGTGCCGGCCATCTCGGGCTGACGTGCCATTCCCTCGACGGTCTTGCCGACGAGGATGCCGATGCCGATGCCGGGGCCGATGGCGGCGAGGCCGTAGCCGATCGCGCCGTAGCCCCTCACGGTCGACTCGGTGGCCTGGGCGAGAGTGACGATGTCCATGGGGTTTCCCTTTCAGATGGCCGGCGCGGGCTTTCCCGCTCCGGTCGGACGTGAATTGTCGGGTTGACGGGTGGTCGTGTCAGGCCTGACGGCCCGGGTTCTAGTGGCTCTCCGCGTGGAGCGCGAGGTCGATGTACACCGAGACCAGCAGCGCGAAGATGTACGCCTGGAGGAACAGCACCAACAGCTTGAACAGCGTGAAGGCGACCGACAGCAGGGAGGTGCCCACCGCCAGCAGCGTCCAGCCGTTGAACTGCCAGAAGAAGAAGTTCGTGGCGCTGAACAGCAGGACGATGATCAGGTGCCCCGCCAACATGTTGGCCATGAGACGGATGGTCAGCGTGGCCGGGCGGAGGATGAACGTCGACACCAATTCGATCGGGACGACCAGAATGTGCAGAGCCGGAGGAAGCCCCGGGATCACCACGCTCGCCTTGATGAACTTCGCGAACCCGTATCTCTTGGAACCGGCGTAGATGAAGGTCAGGTAGCCCAGCAGCGCGAGCATCAGCGGGAAGCCGATCCTGGCGTTCGGCGAGATGTTGAGTCCCGGGATGATCGTGGGCAGGTTCATCGCGAACACCGCGAAGAAGATCGTCGCGATGATCGGCAGGAAACGGCGTCCCTGCTCCTTCCCCAGGATCTCCTCCGCGATATGGACCCGGACGAAGTCCAGGCAGATCTCGGCGAAGTTCTGGACCCCGTGGGGGACCAACCTGGGGTTCCGCATGGCGAGCATGAAGAAGCCCAGGAGGACCACGGTCATGAGCAGACGGATGATCATGAGCCGGTCCAGCACGAACGCGTCACCGGCGAATCCGGTCAGCCACTGATCGGCAGGGAAGAACTCGTAGTCAATGTTCGGGGGGTGAAACTCGCCCTTGAAGGCCAGAAGCGTGGTACTCAGTGTGTTCTCCCCTGGTCGTGTTGGGCGACGTACGCCCGAGCGCGTTCGGTACGAGTGGCCCGGTGTTCGCGGCCGAGTTGGGATTCCGCGCGACCGCCTCGGGCCGTGGTGCAGCCCGGTGACGTGCTCGTCTCACCGCAGATGAGGATAACACCCTGGTCTCGGGCCGGTGTCACAGGGGGACCCGTCAGCCGGCATCGGGTTCCACGTACGGAGCCCGGGTCTTGAGGACCGCCCACGTCTCCCCCGCCAGGACCACGATCAGAGCGGCGATGACGGTCACGGCGAAGGCGGGCCGCGAGTAGAAGTCGAATCGGGAGAGCGCCGCCACGACCCCCATGGCGGCGAGGAGTTTGACCAGCCAGGTCCCCAGGACGACGGCCGCGGTCGTCTGGGGCGCCGAGTGGGCCGTGGCGATGACCACGATCGCAGTGGTGAGCACGAACGCGCCGCCCACCGCGGCGCCCATCAGCGCACCCCACAGCCCGGGGGTCCCGTCGACGGCGGTCCATGCCGCCGCGCTGATCACGGTGAGCACGACGAGCGCCACCGCGCCGAGCCGCACCGCCTTGCGGAGGCCGGCTGTGTGTGGGCTTTCGGCGGGCTGCGCGGGTGTCGCGGGGATGTCCGTCATGGCGAGCAGCCTAGCGGGGACCGATCGGCCCGTTCGTGTCGCGCTCACCCCTCGAACTCCTCAGGCGCGGGACCAGGGTGGCGGCGAGGACCGCGATGAGTCCGGCGGCCGCGAGCGGGACGATCACCTCGGTGGGGAGCATCGTCGCCCCGACCGCACCGAACGCGATGAGGGAGACCCATGCGTAGATGACCAGAGCGACCCGCCGATGGGAGTGACCGAGGTCGAGCAGGCGGTGATGCAGGTGCATCTTGTCGGGGGCGAACGGACTGCGGCCGGCGCCGACCCGGCGGATCACCGCCAGGACGAGGTCGAGCATCGGAACGAACATGGCGGCCGCGACCACGATCATCGGCGAGAGCAGGACGATCATCTCCTGCGGCCCGTACAGGCTCTGTGAGATCTTCCCGGACGCGCTGGTGGAGGCCGCGGCGAGGACGAGGCCGATCAGCATCGAACCCGAATCGCCCATGAAGATCCGGGCGGGTTGGAAGTTGTGGGGCAGGAAACCCAGCAACGCCCCGGCCAGGACCGCGGTGACGAGTGCCGGGGGGTACGCCCCGACGGTGCCGCCCTGGTCGAGCATGATCCCGACGGAGAACACACAGATCGCCATGGCCGCGATGGCGCCGAGCCCGGCGGCGAGGCCGTCCAGGCCGTCGACGAAGTTCATCGCGTTGACGATCGTCAGGGTGAAGACCACCGTGAGCAACCCCGCCTGGAGTTGGTCCAGGACGAGGATGTTGCCGTCCCCGAACGGGATGTACACCAACGTCCACGAGACGCCCATGGCCACCAGGACGCCGGCCGCTGCCGCCTGACCGGCGAGCTTGGTCACCGCTCCGAGACCGAGGATGTCGTCGACGATCCCCACCAGCACGATCACCCCGCCCGCGATGATCGTCGCCTCCACGTCCGGGGCGAACGGCGGGAACGCCCGGTTGAGAGCCGGGAGCTGCGCGGCCAGGTAGACCGCGACCAGCATCCCGGTGAAGATGCCGACCCCGCCGAGGCGGGGCGTCGGCACGACGTGCACGTCCCGGTCGCGGGGATAGGCCAGGCCCCCGATCGCCGGCGCCACTCCCCTGACCAGACCCGTGACGACGAAGGTGACCAGGCCGGCCGTCACCGCGATGAGCAGGAGCTCGCGGAACGGCACCCCTATTCCCACGGTCAGACCACCCGGTCAGCCACGCAGGGCCGCGGGGTCGGTCCCCAGGACCTCCCCGACACGCTCCGCGCTCACGGCCCCCTCCCGGACGATCCGGGGGGCGGGTCCGGTGAGGTCGACGATCGTCGAGGGCTCCCCCACCGCGCAGGGGCCGCCGTCCAGGTAGACCGCGACCGAGTCGCCGAGTTGGTCACGCGCCTGCGCGACCGTCGTGGCCGGGGGTTGACCTGAGACGTTGGCGCTGGAGACGGCGAGGGGGCCGACCTCCCGCAGGAGCTCTATCGCGACCGGGTGCAGCGGCATCCGGAGCATCACGGTGCCCTGGGTGTGCCCGAGATTCCAGTTCAGTGACGGCGCCTGGTGCACGATCAGGCTCAGACCTCCGGGCCAGAAGGCGCGGATGAGGTCGCGCGCGGTCGCCGAAGTACTCACGACCAGGCCGTCGATGGTCTCCCAGGATCCCACCAGGACGGGGACGGGCATGTCCGGGCCGCGACGCTTGGCCGAGAGCAGGAGGGTGACGGCGTCCGGGTCGAAGGCGTCGGCGGCGATGCCGTAGAGCGTGTCCGTGGGGGTCACGACGAGCCGACCGGCACGTAGTGCGCCGGCCGCGGAACTGAGGCCGACCTCCCGACCGGTGTCCTCGGTGCAGTCGTAGGTGATGGTCACCGGGTGATCCCCTTCCGGGCTCTCGGGTCGACCTCGTCGTCGTCGTGATGATCGCCGCCTGGACGGTCGAGTCTCGTCGCGGTGACGAAGCGCGGGCGTCCGGCGAGGTCGGTGTGCTGCTCCACGGTACCGAAGCATCCCTGTGCCCAGACCACCGCCGCGACCTCGGCGCCGGTCGTGTCGTCGTGCTCCACCGCCAGGTGCCCACCCGGCACCAGGAGGCCGGCCGCGACGCCGACGAGCGGCGTGATGACGGCGAGGCCGTCATCTCCCCCGAACAGTGCGGTCGACGGCTCGTGCCCGAGCACGTCCACCGGGAGCTCGTCGGACCGTGGGATGTACGGCGGGTTGGACACCACCGCGTCGACCCTGCCCGACAGGCCCGCCAGGACGTCGGGGTCCGTGGCGTCACCCGCGTGGACCACCACCGGGGTGTCCCCCGCCGCAACCCGCTCGGCGGCGTTGCGCCGGAGCCACCCGAGCGCGCTCTCGTGAAGTTCGACTGCGTGGACCTGCGCGTCGGGCCTGGCGTGGGCGATCTCGAGGGCCAGCGTGCCGCTACCGGCGCAGAGGTCCACGACGACCGGGCCCGGTCCGACGCCCGGAGGCCGGAGGGCGGACAGCGTGTCCTCGACGAGCAGTTCCGTCTCCGGCCTGGGGATGAAGACCCCCGGGCCCACCGCGAGGTCGAGTCGCCCCGACACGGCCCGGCCGAGCAGGTACTGGAGCGGGGTCCGGTCGCGGGTGCGGGCGGCGACTATCCGTCCGACCTCGGCGACCCCGGCCGCGCCCACCCCCTCGACAAGTGGGAGCGCGGAGCGTCCGACACCCAGGACGTGTGCGCAGATCAACTGCGCCTCCACGAGTGCGGAGTCGATGCCGGCCGCCTGTAGCTCGCGCGCCGCCGACCTCACGACCCCGGTCGCCGGCACGGGGCGGGGGTCCACGGCCTACGCGTCTTCCATACGTCTGCGACGGTCCTCGGCGGCCAGGGCGTCCAGGACCGCGTCGAGGTCACCGTCGAGCACGGCGTCGAGATTGTGCGCCTTGAACCCGACCCGGTGATCCGCGATGCGGTTCTCCGGGAAGTTGTAGGTGCGGATCCGCTCCGACCGGTCGACGGTACGGACCTGGGTGGACCTGCCCTCGGAGGCCTCGGCGCTCGCGGCCTCCTCGGCCGCCGCCTGGAGCCGGGCGGCGAGGACCTCGAGTGCGCGCTGCTTGTTCTGCAGCTGACTGCGTTCGTTCTGACACGTGACGACAGTTCCGGTGGGCAGGTGCGTGATCCGCACCGCCGAGTCGGTGGTGTTGACACCCTGCCCGCCCTTGCCGGACGAGCGGTAGACGTCGATCCGCAGATCCGACTCGTCGATCTCGACCGGCCCCACGTCCTCGGGCTCCGGGAACACCAGCACGCCGGCGGCCGACGTGTGGACCCGGCCCTGCGACTCGGTGACCGGTACCCGCTGGACGCGGTGCACCCCGCCCTCGAACTTCAGTCGCGACCACACGCCCTCGCGGGAGGGGTGCCGGGACCGGATGGAGAACGAGGCGTCCTTGTAGCCGCCCAGGTCGGACTCGGTCACCCCGAGGACCTCGACGACCCACCCGTGCTTCTCGGCGTACCGCGTGTACATGCGGGCCAGGTCCGCCGCGAACAGGGCCGACTCCTCCCCTCCCTCGCCGGACTTGATCTCCATGAGCACGTCGTCCGCGTCATGGGGGTCCCGCGGTGCCAACAGGTCGGCCAGGCGCGACTCCAGGCGCGTGGCCTCGGTCGCCAACCGCTCGGCCTCCTCGGCGAACGACGAGTCGTCACCGGCCAGTTCACGCGCGGCGGACAGATCGCCCCGGGTCGACTCCAGCGCGCGGTAGCACTGCACCACGGGGGTCAGCTCGGCGAATCGCTTGCCCACCCTGCGCGCGGCCACCGGGTCCTCGTGGAGCGCCGGGTCCGACAGCTGCGCCTCGAGGCCCCCGTACTCGGAGAGGACGTCGTCGACCGAGGACGGCGATCGTCCCGGGGCCTCTGTCACTCCTCGTCCTGCGGCAGTGTCGGGGTCGTCTTGGCCACCTGCAACAGGAACTCGTAGTTGGTGTTGGTCTTGCGCAGTTGCGACATCAGGAGGTCGATGGCCTGGTGCGAGTCGAGACCCGACAGCACGCGCCGCAGCTTGTGCATGACACCGGCCTCCTCGGGCGTCATCAGAAGCTCTTCCTTGCGCGTGCCCGAGGGGCCCACGTCGACCGCCGGGAACACGCGCCGCTCGGCGATGCGCCGGTCCAGTTTGAGCTCGGCGTTGCCGGTGCCCTTGAACTCCTCGAAGATCACCGTGTCGCCGGCGGACCCGGTCTCGACCATCGCCGTGGAGATGATGGTCAGGGACCCACCGTTCTCGATGTTGCGCGCCGCCCCCAGGAACCGCTTGGGCGGATAGAGCGCCGTGGAGTCGACACCACCGGACAGGATGCGCCCCGACGCGGGCGACGAGTTGTTGTAGGCGCGGCCCAGCCGGGTGATCGAGTCGAGGAGGACCACGACGTCCTGCCCCATCTCCACCAGCCGCTTGGCCCGCTCGATCGCGAGTTCGGCGACCTGGGTGTGATCCGACGGCGGACGGTCGAAGGTCGAGGCGATGACCTCACCCTTGACCGACCGCTGCATGTCGGTCACCTCCTCCGGTCGCTCGTCGACGAGCACGACCATGAGGTGGCATTCGGGGTTGTTGACCGCGATCGAGTTGGCGATGTTCTGCAGGATCGTGGTCTTGCCCGCCTTGGGCGGGGAGACGATCAGCGCTCGCTGCCCCTTGCCGATGGGCATGATCAGGTCGATCACGCGGGTAGAGAGGATGTTCTTCTCGGTCTCGAGGCGCAGACGCTGGTTGGGGTAGAGCGGCGTGAGCTTGCCGAACTCCGGACGGTTGCGGGCATCCTCGAGGGGCCCTCCGTTGACCGAGTCGATCCTGACCAGCGGGTTGAACTTCGCCCGGTTCTTGCCACCCTGGTTGCCACCACGACCGCCACCCTGCCCGCCGCCGGGCCCGTCGTTCTGGGTGTCGCTCTGGCCGTCCCGCGGCATCTTGACCGCGCCGGTGATCGCGTCGCCGCGACGCAGGCCGTGCTTGCGGATCATGTTCATCGAGACGTAGACGTCGTTCGAACCCGCGAGGTAACCGGAGGTGCGGACGAACGCGTAGTTGTCCAGTACGTCGAGGATCCCGGCGACCGGCTGGAGGACGTCGTCGTCCCGCACCTCGGTCTCGCCCTCCGACGGACGTCCACCGCCACCACCGCGGTTGCGCTCACGCCGGCGACGGCTTCGACGACCGCGGCCGCTCCCGTCGTCGTCATCACGGTTCTGACCGTCGCCGCGCGGGCCGTTGTCCCCGCCCTGGTTGCCCTGGTTGCCCTGGGTGCGTTGGTTCCCCGGGTCCCCGCCCTGCTGGTCGCGACCGCGGCCGCGCCCGCCCTGCTGGTCACGGTTCTGCTGGCTCTGCTGGTCACGACCCTGCTGGTCACGGTTCTGCTGGCCCTGCTGATCGCGGCCCTGTTGGTCGCGGTTCTGCTGGCCCTGCTGATCGCGGCCCTGCTGATCGCGGCCCTGCTGATCGGGGTTCTGCTGATCACCGGACTGCTGATCGCGGGCGCGACCGCCCTGCTGACCCTGATCCTGACGACCCGAGCCCTGGTCGTCGCGGTTCTGCCCGCCCCGACGCTGCCGGTTCCCCTGGTTCTGACCCTGCGACTGGTTCTGTGCCTGGTTCTGACCCTGCGCCTGGTTCTGGTTCTGGCCACCGCCGCGCGGGCCGTCCTCGCGACGGTTCCGTTCGCCCTGGTCCTGCCCGTCCCCGCGGCCCCGGCTCTCGGCGGTCGCCTCACCGCCACCCCGAGTCGAACCCTCGTCCGTCTTCCTGGGTTCGCGCGCGGGCTGCTGGCCACTCGGCGGCTTCTGCGCGTCGGACCGGGGGGCACTCTCCGCGATCGCGGCGGGCGCGGACTGGGCGGGAGCCTGGGACTTCCCGCCGCGGGCGGAGTCGATCATCGCCACCAGATCGCCCTTGCGCTTGCCTGACAGGCCCTTGAGGCCCATCTGCTGCGCCAGGGACTTGAGGTCCGCCAGTCGCATGGCTGCCAGTGCGGCACCCTGCGGAGGCGTGGAGTGGGTTTCCGTCGAGGTCACGGGAGTCCTTTCTGGGCCCGGGCCGAGGCGGTGTCCACCGCTTCGCACCGAGCAACTGTCCGGGACGCGGACGGGCGTCCCGGGTGGCCGCTGAGGCCTTCCGTGGCGGCGAACTGGCCGGACACGGATTCGTCTGAGGGGGATGTACACGAGGTGACGCCCACCGCGCCGACGTCATGTTGACCGTCGACTACGGACGAGACCCACTCACGGGCACGACAATCCCAGTTGACCACTCGCCGTTCGGCCGCTCCCACCGTGACCTACTCACGAGCTGCCGTCCGCCGAGGCGGACGGTGAACTGGAGATGTCTCGGGATGCGGGGACGACCGGGCGTCCGTGGCTTCGGCAAGCATACTACCCGCAGTCGGTCTCCACACGCGTCCCCCTCGCGAGTCCCACGGGCGTGTCCGCATCCCGGTCGACGGGCGGTAACCTACAGCCCACTGCGGCCGCGCGGAAGGAGGTCTGATGTTCGGAACGATGCTCGACACCCCGTTGCTCGTGTCCCGGATCCTCGACCACGCCGCAGAGCGCCACTCCGGCTCCACGGTCACCGGTTTCGTCGGGGACATGGAGCCCCGGACCCTTCGGTTCGACGTGATCGCCGCCAGGGCCGCGGCCCTGGCCCACGCCCTCACCGATCTCGGCGTGGGCGAGGGTGACGTCGTGGCCGTCCTGTCCGGCAGCCGCACCGAGGTCGTCGAGTCGCTGTTCGCGATCCCGTCGATGGGAGCCGTCGCGCTGTCGGTCAACGTCCTGAGATCCCGGTCCTTCCTCCTCGCGGCGCTCCGCGACAACGACGTCTCCGTCGTGTTGGTGGATCCCGAACTGCTCTCTCTCGCACTCGAGGTGGTCGCCGACCTGGAGCACGTGCGCCACCTCGTCGTCTTCGACGCCCGGGTCGCCGGGGACACCACCGACCTGTCCGGGGACGGTCACGAGGTGGAACTCCACGCCCTGGAGGCCCTCCTCGACGGACGGCCGACCACCTATCAGTGGCCCGAGCTGGACGAACGCGCCGCGGCGGCGCTGGCCTACACCTCCGGCACGACCGGCCTGTCCAAGGCGGTGGCGTTCACCCACCGCTCGATCTGGCTGCACTCGATGCAGATGTGCATGGCCGAGAGCGCGGCGCTCCGCAGCGGGGACACCGTCCTGACGACCGTGCCGATGTACCACGTCCTGTCCTGGGGCCTGCCCTACGCGGCGTTCATGACCGGGGCGAGCATCATCACCGCCCGGCCGCGACCTGGTCAGGCCATGCACTCCGGCCGCGACCTGGCCGATCTGCTCGCCACGTTCAGACCCAACAAGGTCGCGACCACGCCGGCCTCCCTGCAGCGCCTCCTCCGCCGGCTGGAGACCAACCCCCAGCCGCTCGGCCACCTGGGCGAGGTCCTGGTCGGCGGCTCGCCGGTGCCGGAGGCGCTGTTCGACGCGTTCGTCACACGACACGGGGTCACCATCATGCAGGCCTACGGCCTCACCGAGTCGAGCCCGATCGCCACGTTCGCCCGGGCCGACCCCCATTCGTCCGCGACCCACCGCCGGGCACAGATCCTCGGGCAGGGCAGGTTCCCCGCCGGGGTCGAGGCCCGGATCGTCGAAGCCGGGCGTGTCCTGCCGAACGACGGGTGGTCGGTCGGCGAGCTACAGATCAGAGGACCCTGGGTCACCGCACGCTATCTCGGCGACGACGCGACCGACCGGTTCGTCGACGGTTGGCTGCGCACCGGGGACATGGCGACCATCTCCCCCAGGGGCTACCTCGACGTGGTCGACCGGGTGGACGACATCATCGCCTCGGGGGGCGAGCTGATCTCCTCGGTGGAACTCGAGCACGCCGTCCTGCGGGACGAGCGGGTGGCCGATGCCGCGGTGATCGGCGTACCGGACGAACGCTGGGGCAACCGCCCCATGGTCCTGGTCCACCTCAAACCCGGCGCGTCCGCCACCGCGCGGGCGCTCTGGGAGTCGCTGGAGGGCCATGTGGAACTGTGGAAGCGACCGGACCACTGGGCGTTCGTCGACGACATCCCCCGCACGTCGGTCGGAAAGTACGACAAGCGGGCGATCCGTGCCCTCCACGCCGACGGGGCCTATCAGGTCACGACCATCTCACCGGGCTCCACCGCCTGACCGGGGTCACGGCCCGGCCGTGAACCCCCGTCGTGCGAGCGGACGTCCTCACTCCCCGACGAGAACCCGGGCGCCCTCCGCGATCCGGAGATCCAGGACCTGCCATCCCTGCGCCTCGGCGTCCCCGCGCAGGTCCGCGGGCAGCGCGGAGGTCCCCAGCACCAGGACGGTGGGGCCCGCCCCGGAGACCGTCGCGGCGAGTCCACGGTCCCGGAGCCGGCCGACCCACTCGGTGGTGCCGACGAGCGCCGGGGCCCGGTAGGACTGGTGGAGTCTGTCCTCGGTCGCGGCCAGGAGGAACTCAGGGTGCGAGGCCAGGGCCACCGACATCAGTGCGGCCCGACTGGCGTTGAAGGCCGCGTCCTCGTGGGGGACCATCTCCGGGAGCAGGCCCCGGGTCTGCGCCGTCGACGAGGTCTCGGCCGGCACCAGCACGGTGGCGACGATCGTCGGATCGACGTCCATGCGCACCGCGCGGTAGGTCACGGCGGTCGCCGATCGCTCGGTCCACGAGACCACGACCCCGCCGAGCACGCTCGCCGCCGCGTTGTCGGGATGCCCCTCGAACTCGCTGGCGAGCTGTACCAGGTGCTCGTCGGTCAACACGCCGCCCATGAGTCCGTTCGCCGCGACCAGTCCCCCCACCGCAGCGGACGCGGAGGACCCGAGACCCCGGGAGTGCGGTATCGCGTTGGTACAGGAGATCCTGACCCCAGGGGCGCCCGTGCCGCCGGCCCGCAGTCCCGCCTCCACCGCCTTCGCTACCAGGTGGGAGGCGTCGGCGGGGACCTGACCGGCCCCCTCGCCCGAGACCTCGAGCTCGAGCCCCGAGCCGATGGTGGTCACCGTGATGGTGTCGTACAGGCCCAGCGCCACGCCCAGGGCGTCGAAACCCGGCCCGAGGTTGGCGCTGGACGCGGGCACCTCGACGGTGACCGAGCGACCGACCGGCAGGATACGTCCCCCGGAGCTGCCGAAGACCTCGGGGCCGGTACCGGTCACGTCGCTCATTCCAACCCGAGAGCGCCGGCGACGGCGGTCGGATCCACCGGGATGGCCTCCACCTCGGGCATGCCCAGGAGGGCGGTGTCCGGGTCCTTGAGCCCGTTGCCGGTGACGGTGCAGACGATCGTCTGACCGGGCTCGAGTTCCCCATTGGCGTGCGCGTCGAGCAGTCCCGCGACCGACGCCGCGGAGGCCGGCTCCACGTACACGCCGTCCTTGCCCGCAACCGTGCGGTACGCCTCGAGGATCTGCTCGTCGGTGCGCTTGCGGAACGTGCCACCGGACTGGTCACGGGCGGCGACGGCGCCGTCCCAGGACGCCGGCGCGCCGATGCGGATGGCGGTGGCGATGGTCTCCGGGTTCTTGACCGGCGCCCCGTCCACGAGGGGCGCCGCGCCCGCGGCCTGCACGCCCATCATCCGCGGGCGGGTCGAGACGATGCCGTCCGCGTGGTACTCGCTGTAGCCCTTCCAGTACGCGGTGATGTTGCCCGCGTTGCCCACCGGGAGGAAGTGCAGATCGGGTGCGCGTCCGAGCACGTCGACGATCTCGAACGCGGCGGTCTTCTGGCCCTCGATCCGCACCGGGTTGACCGAGTTGACCAGACCGATCTCCGCGTACGTGGCGGTGGTCTTACGGGCCAGCTCCAGGCAGTCGTCGAAGTTGCCGTCCACCTGGATGATCGTCGCCCCGTGCATGACCGCCTGCGCCAGCTTCCCCGCCGCGATCTTGCCCTGCGGGATGAGAACCGCGCAGCCCATCCCGGCGCGGGTCGCATACGCGGCGGCCGAGGCGGAGGTGTTCCCGGTCGAGGCACACAGGACGGCCTTCTGGCCCCTCGCCCTGGCGTCGGTGACGGCCATGGTCATGCCGCGGTCCTTGAACGAGCCCGTCGGGTTGAGGCCCTCCACCTTGAGGTAGACCTCGCACCCCGTGACCCCTGAGAGGTAGGGCGCCGGGAGGAGCGGGGTCCCGCCCTCGAAGAGCGTCACCGGCTCCCAGGCGTCCCCGATCGGGAGCCGGTCGCGGTAGGCCTCGATGAGGCCGGGCCAGCGGTGGTGCACGGGCTGATGGGTGCTGCTCATTCGGTGTCCACTCCCTCGAGTCGGATGACGCTGGTGATGACCGAGACCGCGTCCTGGTCGGAGAGCGCGGCGACCGTGTCGGCGAGCGCGCGCTCCGAGGCACGGTGGGTCAGGACGGTGAGCTCCGCGGTGGGCTCGGAATCGTCGAGCTCCGACTCCGGGAACTCGACCTCGGTCTGCCGCACCTGGGCGATGGACACCCCGTGGCGGGAGAACTCGGCGGCGACCAGCGCCAGCACCCCGGGCTTGTCGGCCACACGCATCCGCACGTGGTACCGCGTGGAGACCTCGTCCATCGAGGCCACGGGGAGGGCCGCGTAGGTCGACTCGCCGGGTGCGCGACCCGAGTCCACCTTGTTGCGGGCCGCCGCGACCATGTCCCCGAGCACGGCGGAGGCGGTCGGGGAACCTCCCGCACCCTGCCCGTAGAACATGAGACGGCCGGCCGCCTCCGCCTCCACCACGACGGCGTTGAAGGCGCCGTTGACGGTGGCGAGCGGATGGCTGTTGGGCAACAACGCGGGGTACACGCGCGCCGAGACGGCCTCGCTGCCGTCCTCCCGCCGCAGCTTCTCGCAGATCGCGAGCAGCTTGATGGTGCAGTCCATGTCGCGGGCGGAGGCGAAGTCGTCGGGCGAGATCCTGGAGATCCCCTCCCGGTAGACGTCGCCCGCCGTCACCCGGCTGTGGAACGCGATCGAGGCCAGGATCGCGGCCTTGGCCGCCGCGTCGTACCCCTCGACATCCGCCGTGGGATCGGCCTCCGCGTACCCGAGCCTGGAGGCCTCCGCGAGGGTCTCCGCGTAGTCGGCGCCCGTGGCCCCCATCGCGGAGAGGATGTAGTTGGTGGTGCCGTTGACGATCCCGAGGACACGCTCGACCTGGTCGCCGGCCATCGAGCGACGCAGCGGTCCGATCACCGGGATCGCGCCGGCCACGGCCGCCTCGAAGTACAGGTCGGTGCGGGTCGAGTCCGCGGCCTCCGCCAGTTCGTCGGTGTACTCGGCCAGCAGCGCCTTGTTCGCGGTGACCACGGCCTTGCCGTGACGGAGCGCCTCGAGCAGGAGGGGACGCGGCACGTCGATGCCGCCCATCAGTTCGACGACGACGTCGACGTCGTCCCGGGAGACGAGCGAGGCCGGGTCCGCGGTCAGGAGCTCCGGGTCCACCCCGCGATCGCGGGTCAGGTCGCGCACGGCGACACCCCGCAGGGCCAACGGGGCCCCGATGCGGGAGGCGAGAGCCTCCGCGTTCTCCGTCATGTAGCGGATGACCTCGGTGCCGACGGTGCCCATTCCGAGCACCGCCACTCCCACGGGTCGCACGCCTGACGCCGTTGCGTCGCTCACTGTCCCACCTCCAAGCTCGTCAGATCGTCCAGGGTTTCACGTCGGAGCACCAGGCGTGCCCGTCCGTCGCGGACCGCGACCACCGCGGGCCGCCCGATCAGGTTGTACCGGCTCGACATCGAGTAGCAGTAGGCCCCGGTCGCCGCGACGGCCACCAGGTCACCCGCACCGACGTCTTCCGGCATCCACAGGTCACGCACCACCACGTCACCGCTCTCGCAGTGCTTGCCCACGAGCCTCGCCACGACGGGTTCCGCCGACGAGGCGCGGCCCACCAGCCGGGCGTCGTACACGGCGTCGTACAACGCCGTCCGGATGTTGTCGCTCATCCCGCCGTCGACACTGATGTAACGGCGACTCTCCCCACCCGCGAGCTCGACGTCCTTGACCACGCCCACCTCGTAGAGGGTGACGGTGCCGGGTCCGGCGATCGCCCGGCCGGGTTCGACGACCAGCGTGGGGGGCGCGAGGCCGACGTCCCGTGAGAAGCCGTCGACGATCTCCGTCAGCGCGGCGGCCAGCTGGGCGACCGGGGGCGGGTCGTCGGAGGCGACGTAGCTGATGCCCAGTCCGCCACCCAGGTCCAGGTGATCGAGCTGGGCCGTGCGCTCGACACCGAACTCGTCGACGATGTCGCGCAGGAGGCCGATCACGCGGCGCGCGGCGAGTTCGAAGCCGTCGACGTCGAAGATCTGGGACCCGATGTGGCTGTGCAGGCCGGTGAGCCGGATGTGCGGTGCCTCGAACACCCCGCGGACGGCCGCCATCGCCGCACCGCCAGCGAGGGAGAACCCGAACTTCTGGTCCTCGTGGGCGGTGGCGATGAACTCGTGGGTGTGCGCCTCCACGCCCACCGTCACCCGGATGAAGACGTCCTGGACCACGCCCTCCTCGGCGGCGATGCGGTCGAGCAGGGCGATCTCGGACATCGAGTCGAGGACGACGTGCCCGACCCCGCTGCGCACGGCGAGCCTGAGTTCGTCGGCGGACTTGTTGTTGCCGTGCACGGTGATCCGGTCCGTCGGGAACCCCGCGCGAAGGGCCACCGCGAGCTCGCCACCGGAGGCGACGTCCAGGCTCAACCCCTCCTCCGCCACCCAGCGCGCCACCTCGGTACACAGGAACGCCTTGGACGCGTAGTGGACCCGGTCGGCGCCCCCGAAGGCCTCCGCCATCTCGCGGCAGCGCGAGCGGAAGTCGTCCTCGTCGATGACGAACAACGGGGTGCCGAACTCGGCCGCCAGCTCATCCGCCGCGACCCCGGCGAACTCCACCACCCCGTCCCCGCGACGACCCGCACCGCGCGGCCAGACCGCCGGATCCAGGGCCATCACCCCGCCCGCGTCGGTGGGACGCTCGCCGATCCCGGGCGCGTGCGGGAACTCGTGCCGGGACCCGGCCGGGTGCGCGCTCACATCTTCTCCGGGGCGGTGACGCCGATCAGCCGCAGTCCGTTCGCCAGCGTCTGTCGGGTCGCCGTGCTGAGCGCGAGCCGGGCGGCGTGGAGCGGCCCCGCCTCCTCGTCACCCATCGGCAGGACGCGACACGTGTCGTAGAAGCGGTGGTAGGCGCCCGCGAGTTCCTCGAGATACCTGGCGACCCGGTGCGGTTCGCGCAGCTCGGCCGCGCTCGCCACGACCCGGGGGAACTCACCGATGGTCCGGATGAGCGCGCCCTCCCGGTCCTCGACCAGGAGCGCGAGGTCGGCGGCGTCGGTGGTGACCCCCAGGTCGGCGGCGTTCCGGGCGAGGGAACACAGGCGGGCGTGCGCGTACTGGACGTAGAAGACCGGGTTGTCGTTGGTCGCCGACGTCCACAACTGCAGATCGATGTCCATGGTCTGGTCCACCGAGGAGCGGATGAGCGCATACCGAGCGGCGTCCACCCCGATCGCGTCCACCAGGTCGTCGAGCGTGATGACGGTGCCGGCGCGCTTGCTCATCTTGACCGGGACGCCGTCCCGCACGAGGCTGACCATCTGCCCGATGAGGACCTCGATCGCCGCGGGGTCGTCCCCCAGTGCCGCCGCCGCGGCCTTGAGACGGGCGATGTACCCGTGATGGTCGGCACCGAGCATGTAGATGCACAGGTCGAAACCGCGGTCCCGCTTGTCCAGGAAGTAGGCGATGTCACCGGCGATGTAGGCCGCGTTGCCGTCGGACTTGAGGACCACACGGTCCTTGTCGTCCCCGAAGTCCGTGGAGCGCAGCCACCAGGCGCCCTCGGACTCGTACAGGTTGCCGTTGCCCTTGAGCACCTCGATCGCCCGGTCGACGGCGCCGGAGGTGAACATCGAGTTCTCGTGGGTGTAGACGTCGAAGACAGTGCCGAACTCCGCGAGCGACGCCTTGATGTGGGTGAACATCAGATCGACGCCCGTGGCGCGGAACGTCTCGAGCCCCTCGGCCTCCGGCAGTTCGAGGACGTCCGGGTGCTCCGCGACGACCCGGGCGGCGATGTCGTCGATGTACGCTCCCGCGTACCCGTCCTCCGGAGTCGCCTCGCCGCGGGCCGCGGCGGCCAGCGACCTGCTGAACCGATCGATCTGGGCACCGTGGTCGTTGAAGTAGTACTCCCGGGTCACCTGCGCACCGGATGCCTCGAGCACGCGCCCGAGGGCGTCGCCGACCGCCGCCCAGCGGGTGCCTCCCAGGTGGATGGGGCCGGTCGGGTTGGCGGAGACGAACTCGAGGTTCACCCGACGACCGGCCATCGCGTCCCCGGTGCCGTACGCCTCGCCCTGCTCGATGACGGAGGCCACGAGCGACCCCTGGGCACCGGAGTCGAGGCGGATGTTGAGGAATCCGGGGCCGGCGATGTCCGCCGACGCCACACCGGGATCGGCGGCGAGCGCGGTGGCGATCTCCTGCGCCAGATCCCGCGGAGAGGCTCCGACCTTCTTGGCCAACTGCAACGCGATGTTGGTGGCGTAGTCGCCGTGTTCCGGGTTGCGCGGGCGTTCGACCGTCACCGTGTCCGGCACCACCGAGATGTCGGCTCCACGCTCGGTGAGAACGGTGATGAGAGCGGCGCGGATGACGGCGGCGAGGTCGGCGGGAGTCACGTCTTCCTATCCTAGGTGTCGGCACGTCGGCAGCGGAATCGGACACCGGCGTCCGCCCGCCCTCGCGACGCGGGCGGGCCCGATGCGGTCACGATCCCGCCCCGGTGCTACGATCGGTCTCGCTGTTCAGCAGGGCGGTTCGAAGTAGTCGCCCGGCGATCGGCCTCCGGCCCGGAAAGGCCGGTATCCCGCCCTCGTAGCTCAGGGGATAGAGCGTTGGTTTCCGGTACCAAAGGTCAGGGGTTCGATTCCCTTCGGGGGCACCACGACAGCGGGGCCCGGGCTTCTCAGCCCGGGCCCCGCTGTCATTTCCGTTCGTACTCTCCGGCGCGACCCCGGACCCGATCAGCTCGGCAGGGTGATCCCGTCGACCTCGCCGATGCGGGTGACCACCCGCTCGAAGATCTCGGTCAGTGTGCCGACCTCCTCCGGGGTGAGGACGTCGACCAGAAGCTCGCGGACCTTCTCCACGTGCATGGGGGCCACCCGGGCGATCGCCTCGGCGCCCTCTGCGGTGAGGGTGACGATGGTGCCCCGGCCGTCTTCCGCGCACTCCCCCTTGGCGACGAGTCCCCGGGCCTCCATCCGCCTGACCTGGTGCGACACACGGCTGCGGTCCCAGCCGAGAGCCGCCCCCAGATCACGGGCGCGCAGGCCCCGACCGTCCGCCTCGCTCAGGCTGACCAGCACCGAGTAGTCGGACTGGGACATCGACGCGTCGCGCTGGAGCTGGCGTTCGATCGCGAGGTCGAGCAACTGATTGACTTCCCGGTACCGGCGCCACATGCACTGTTCTTCATCGCTCAACCAGCGTGTCTCGCTCATGGGGCTATTACAGCACGGCGACCCGCCGCTGCGTCCTCCAGCCACCGGCCCGCCGCGGACCGGCCGGACCGCCCTCAGTCGCGGGCCGATGCCGACCTGCGCATGACGTGGGTGCGCGCGCTGCCGACACCCGCGAAGCGTGAACGGTCGCAGGTGAGGACGATGACCTGTGACGTGGAGGCCGCGGCGGCGATGACCGCACCCATCGTGAGGCGACGGGAGGGATCGGTGTACCCCATGGTGTCGTCGAGGAACACCGGGACACCGTTGTCCCCCACGAGTCTGGCGCAGGCGATTCTGACGATCACGGCCAGCTGTTCCCTGGCCCCGCCGGACAGGGAGTCGTAGTCGACGGAGACCTCCCCGATCCTCCGGCTGAGAATGGTGAGGTCCTCCCCCAGTCGCACGTCGAACTCGCGCCCGTAGACCAGTCGCCCGAGTTCGACCACCGCCCGGTGGAACGGCTCCTGGTAGGCCCGGAGAGCCTCGGACCGTCGTTGTTCGAGGGTCCGGTAGAGCAGGTCCGCCGCGCGTGCCCGCCGCCACAGGGCGGAGTTCTCCCTCTGCGCGGCCTCGACCTCACGTTCCGCCACCGCGACGTCCCCGAGCCGTCCCTGGTCTCCGATCGCGTTCACCCGACCGAGCGCTGTGGCCACCGCCGACGCGCACTCCCTCTCCTCGGCGACGAGGGCGGCCAGCGAGGCCCGCGCGTTCTCGAGGAGTTCCGGCGGCGCGTCGGCGAGCGTCTCGTCCAGTCGGGCCCGCGCCTGACGCGCGGTCTCCCTTCTGGAGTCCACCTCGAGCGTCGTCCTCTCCACCGCGGCCTCGAGCTCCGCGTCCGGCGTCACGGCCCGTGCGGCGGCGACCGCGTCCTCGCACCCCTGCAGCCGGTCCGCGGCCTCCGCGGCCAACGCGCCCCTGGTGGCGAGGTCGGTTCGCAGAGTCTCGGCCTCGGCCGAGGCGGCCCGATCCTCCGAGCGGCACCTGATCAGGTCCTCCTCCGCCGAGGCCGACTCCGCTGCAGGGTCCGGTGAGTCCCCGTCCCCGGGCCCACCAGGGCCGGCGGGGGCCCCTGCCGATTCCTCGGCGTCCGACCCCACCTCCGCGGCGAGTATCGCGCGTCGTCTCGTCAGATCCTCGGGGGTGTCCCCCCGGAGCAGATCCGTCCTGCGCCGCCGGTGGGCTGCGATCTCGGCTCGGAGCCCCTCCGCCCGCCGTTCCCTCCTCTCGGCCTCGGCGAGCGATCCGCACCCGCTCTCGCGGAGCACCGTCTCGAGTCGGGACCTGGCCGCCGACTCCGCGCGGCGGACGGCCTCGGTGTCGCCGGCGGGGACCACGGTCAGCGACACCGTTCCCACCTCGAACACGGTGTCCTCGACGATCTCGCCCTCCCAGCCCGCGGACGCGTCGATCGTCTCCTCCCCGATTCGGGCCGTTCCCTCGCCGGTCACCGCCACCCTCGGGGCACTGGCCGCACTGCGGACCACGGCTTCGCGCAGGGCCGTGTCCGCGGAGCGGATCCGCTCGACGGTCCCGCCGGGAAGGTCGACATCCGCGAGTTCGGCCTCCTTCTCCGCGAGTTCCCTCCCGACCGTCCCGAGGGTCTCGAGAAGGGAATCGAGGTCGGACAGGTCGGCGCGACGCCGCACCCGGTCGCGCGCGTCCCGCTCGGCGTCGACCAGTGCGCGGGCCCTGGTGACCCGCTCCTCGGCCGCTTCCAGGGCGGCCCGCGCCTCGCTCGCCCTGATCTCGGCCGGCTCCACCCTCCGCGTCGCCGCCTCCGTGGCGGATCGCAGGTCGGTCTCCCTGGTCAGTTCCTCCTGACGCCGTGTGATGAGGTCCGTGCGCTCCCGGTGGAGCCGGCTCGCCGCGTCGTGCGCCACCGTGGCGCGGTCGACCTCCGCCTCCGCGGCCCGGAGGAGCTCCCGGAACCGTGCGACGGTTCGTCCGGCCTCCTCGAGGCGCTCCACCTCCACCTCGACGGCGGCCAGCGAGGATCGCCTGGCGGAGTGGGCGGCGGAGTGGTGTGCGTGCTCGGTCACCGCGGCATCGAGTTCGGACAGCCCCGCCCTGGCGTCGTCCAGCGCCGTGCGTGCGTCAGCCAGCCGGGTCTCCGACCGCGCGAGCTCGCCGGTGGGCTCCCCGCGTCGTGCCGTCAGGTAGCGGTGACGTTCCTCCGCGACCCGGGTGACCAGTGTGTCGTCACCCGTGGGAGCGGCCCCGCCGGCCGCGGCGTCCAGGGCTCGCCGCAGCGACTCCATCCCCTTGCCCGCCTCCACCTGACCGATGGGTTCGTCCTGGGCGATACGCAGCGCTCTCCACAGGGACCTGTCCACCCGGCGGTCCAGGAGGTCCCGCACGTAGTCGTGGGCGTCGTCACCCGTCAGCGCCACCTTCGCGGACTCCGGGAACTCGAGCGACGTGCGCTTGCCGCGCACGAACTCCTTGCGGTACCGCATCCGCTCGCGGTCGATCGTGAACTCGGCCTCCACCACCACCGGGACGTCACGCCCCACAGGGCTCGCGGCCTTGATCTCCGCTCGGCCGGAGGAGGCCTTGTGTTCGAGGAGCATCTCCAGTGCATCCATGAGGCTCGTCTTGCCCGATTCGTTGGGGCCCTCGATCACGAAGACCCCGCGGGGGGGCACCTGCACCTCCTCCCGATCGACGCCTCGGAAGTCCTCGATACACAGCCGGTGCAGGATCACCTCAGGCCTCCGTCCACGAGCCGGTACAGCAGACTGAGCGCATTGCCGGCGTCCTCCGAGTCCGATCCGTTCGACGCCGCCTTCTCCACGAGATCCTGAACCGCGCGCCCGGCATAGCCGTCCACGAGGTCGGTGAAGTCCGAATCCTCCGCGCGGACCACCAGGTGGGTGAGCCGCTCTCGCAGGTATGCGGCCGCGAACAGCTCCGCCCACGTCTCCAGGAGATCGTCGATCCTCGCACGCAGGGCCACCCCGACGGTCCCGGTGAGGCCCAGCTTGAGGACCGTCCTGGGTTTGTCCTCGATCGCCTCGATCCGCTCGGCGAGGGCGTCGAGGTCCGACTCGGTCTCGATCTCCGCGGTGATAGCGAGGAAGGACCACCGTCCGGTCCGGACGGGTGTCACCACACAGTCACCCCGGCCGCCGGTGGGGCTCCGCGTCCCGAGCTCGACGAGCAGAGCCTGACCGGACGCCCTCTCGACGTCGTCGAACGCCGTGGTCTCGGGGCTCCCCGAGAACCAGATCCTGTCGCCGGCACCGACACGGGTGACCGAGTGCCTGTCGCCGAGGGCCACGTAGTCCAGGTGTCCCGACCCGACGGCGCTCTCGAGCTCCGCGACGCGGATCGCCTCGACGGACGGCGAGTCACCGCCGTAGACCTCGTCGGTGCCGCCGTGCGCGACGAGGATGCGCAGGGAGTCGGTCGGGCCCAGGTCGGCGAGCAACGCGGGGAGACGGGCGGGATCCGGGCGCTTGGAGGTCCACGGGACCCCCACCACCTCGACCCCGGGGCGTATCTCCACGGGCTCGGAGTCGCAGATGACGGTGACGGCCCCGCCGTCCACGGCCGAGGAGAAGTCCCGGCACCTCAGTACCGACGACACGTCAAGCGGATCGTGGTTCCCGGGGAGGATCAGTACAGGTACCGGGAAGGCCGCGAGAACCTCCGCGGCACGGAGCACGACCGATCGGGGAACGGCGTTGTCCTCGAACGCGTCGCCCGCGACCACGACGAACTCGGCGCCGTGCTCGAGCGCGATGTCCCCCAACGACGCCACCGCGGCGAGCCGGTCCGCCGTGTACACCGCCTGTGACTCGGTCCCGAGGAATCGCCGTGTCATCCCCAGCTGCCAATCGGCCGAGTGGAGGAATCGGATCGTGTCGCCGTCCCGTCGCCTGTCCATGGCCGCATCGTAGGTGGGGGCTCCGACAGTGCTGCGGCGGGATTCGCCGACCGGGTGGATCACGGGCGCTGATCCCCCGGCCGATACCGGCTGAACGCGTCGAGGAAGTCCTCCAGGTCGGCCACCACCCGCAGTTGTTCGAGTGGATCCCCGGTCGCGGCCGCGGCGAGTCTCCTGGTGACCGGTGCGTCCAGGAGATCCTCCAGACCCGCCGGGGCGGTGGTGGGGACGGCGGGGAGAAGTGGATCGCGGCCCCACAGGCTCTCCTCCACGTCGAAGGCGACCGCGCCGACGTCCCCGTCCGCGGTCCCCCCCAGCACGGCGCCCACCGTCTCGGCCCTCAGTCCCCGGAGTGCGAACATCACCTCAGGGGTGGCGTCCCACCACTCCACGAGCACGTGGGCGGCGGACAGGACGTGTCGACACGGGCCCGGCTGGACCGGGCACCGGCACGAGTACCGGGTGGCGCCGTGGACCGCCGGGAGCAGGAGGAATCCGACCGTGTCGGAGAAATCCCCGGAGAGCGCGCCCAGCACTCCTCCCTCCTCGCGGCGGAGCGCCGTACGGAGCGCGTCGGTGTCCGTGGCGTCGAGCGGGGCGAACTCGAACTCCACGGAGAACGGGTCCGGTTGACTGCCGTCGACGTCGCACCGCACGATCCGGCCGGAGTGCTCCAGGGAGAGCACCCTGCCGTTGCGCGCGTCCTTGCGGCCGAGGAACGCCTCGCCGCGGCTCACGCCGGATTCGAGGTCCGAGGACCACCGCCGACTCCACATGTGCGACCCGAACGGACCCGCCTTGGACCTGGTGGGGATCCCGCCTCTCCCGCTCACGTCTCGTCCGTCCCCTCGTCGGTCAGCGCGACGAGTGAGGCCAGATCGGCGTCTGTCAGCTCGGTGAGCACACCCGCGAGGGGGCCGAGCGTCAGATCCGCCAGCTCGCGCTTGGACTCGAGCAGCTCGTCTATCCGGTCCTCCACCGTCCCGGGCGCCACGAGGGTCCGCACCTGGACCACCCGGGTCTGCCCGATCCTGTGGACGCGATCCGTCGCCTGGTTCTCCACCGCGGGATTCCACCACCGGTCCAGATGCACCACGTGATTGGCCTCGGTCAGCGTGAGCCCGGTCCCGCCCGCCCGGAGGGAGGCGAGCATCAGCGGTGGGCCGTCCGCGCTCTGGAACTCCTCGACCATCGAGGCCCGACCACCCGCGGTGACACCGCCGTGGAGGAACGGGACCCCGGTCGCCGCCCGGCGCTCCAACAGCGGGAGGACCAGATCTCCGAAGGCACGGTACTGCGTGAACAACAGGACCTTCTCCCCCGCGTCGAGGATCTCGGTGAGGACCTCGTCCAGTGCCGCGAGCTTTCCGGACCGGTGTCGCCCACCCCGCAGCAGCGAGGACCCGTCGCCGAGGTAGTGCGCAGGATGGTTGCACACCTGTTTGAGCGCGGTGAGACCGGACAGGATCGCACCCTTGCGGGCCGCACCCTCGGAGTCCCTGACCTGCTCCATCATGTCCTCGACGACCGCCTGGTACAGGGTCGCCTGTTCACGGGTCAGTGGTGAGTCGACCCTGATGTGTTGCTTGGCCGGCAGATCCGCGGCCACGAGCGGGTCCGACTTGAGTCGGCGCAGGACGAACGGGGCCGCCAGGGCACGCAGCCGGGTGGCCGCGGCCTCGTCTCGGTGCGATTCGATGGGGACCGCGAACCGGGCGCGGAAGGTACTGGCCGACCCGAGCAGCCCCGGGTTGGCGAAGTCGAACACCGCCCGTAGTTCGTCCAGCCTGTTCTCCACCGGGGTCCCGGTCAGCGCGATCCGGTGCCGCGCGGGGATCGATCTGATCGCCCGGGACACCGCGGTCGCCGGGTTCTTGACCGTCTGCGCCTCGTCCGCGACCAGACGCCGCCACCTCACCCCGGTGAGCAGGTCGACGTCACGAGCTGCGGTGCCGTATGAGGTCAGGACGAGGTCGGAGTCCGCCATCCTCTCGGCCGCGCCCTCACCTCGGTCCCGACCCTGTCCGTGATGGACGTGGACCCGGAGGTCCGGCGCGAACGTCGACGCCTCGCGGGCCCACGTGGCGACCAGGGTGAGCGGCGCCACCACCAGTGTCGGTCCGGACCTCCCGGCCGCGTGTTCGACCGCGGTGAGCGCGAGCACCTGCATCGTCTTGCCGAGACCCATGTCGTCGGCCAGGACCGCCCCGGTATCGGCCCGGGAGAGCGCCGAGAGCCACCTGACACCGTCCAGTTGGTACGGACGCAGGGTGGCCCGGAACCAGTCCGGGAGCACGACCGGGGACGACGACGAGGGGATCCAGTCGAGGGTGCCCGGCGACCGGACCTCGACGCCCTCCGCCTCCTCGGACATCAACGCCCCGACCAGAACGGGTGCGGTCGTCCGCTGGCCACGCCTGGCGGCGAGGAAGCGGGCCGCCCGCCGGAGCGCACCCGGGTCCGCCCGGACCCACTGGCCGCGGAGCTTGACCAGGTCCGACGCGGCGTCGAGCAACATCCGGGCCTCGGTGGCGTCCAACGGGTTGTCGTCGACCACCAACTCCCAGTCGACGTCCGCCAGCTGTTCGAGGCCCAACCGGTGCCCCGAGTCCACCGACTCGGTCCCGGGCTCCTTGACGGCCAGCCTGACCGCTGTCCTGATCCTGGTCCAGGCCCTCGGCAGCAGGACCTCGACCCCGCGGCCCCGGAGTGCCTCCACCCCCTCGTCGACCAGGTCGACCACGAGATCGGTCGGCAGGAGCAGGTCGGGAACACCGGCCGCCTGGGTGGCCCGTGTCAGCGGCGGCCACGAACGGACGGCCCGGTCGACCACGTCGCGAACCGGTTTGTCCACGGAGGAGGTGTCGTCGAGGTCGGAGAACGGGCGGAGCGAATCGGCGCCCGTCCGGACCAACACCTGCAGCCGCCAGAGCACACCGGGATCCCGGGACCGCTCCCCCGGCGAGTCGTCAGCCGGGTCGTCGTCCACGGCGTGGCCAGGCATCGCGGCGCGGTCCACTTCGGCGTCGTCGGAGGGTTCGACCACCCGGAACACCACCTCGACGTCCTTCGCGGCGGCCGCCCGGCCGAACTCCCGTACGGCATCGGCCAGGCCCTGACCGCCCGAGGTCACCTGACCACCGGTGACCAGTGCGTCACCGAGATCACTGTGGCGGTCTGCCGCCAGGGGTGCCAGCGCGGTGCGGGCGTGGTGGTCCGCCAGCTCGGACAGCAGCCGGACCAGCTCCTCGCGGGTGGCGACCAGCCCGTGGCTGCGCTGGAGGCTCTCGGTGGTCCACGCCCCGATCACCGGTGAGGCGACCAGATCCCAGGACGCCTCCCACGCCCCGTCCATGCGGGTGAGACACGGGACCACGTGGCCCGCGGCCACGAGCGCCGCGACACCCGCGGACAGGGCGGAGAACGCCCGCAGTCCCGACCCGACCCACGTGTCCTCGGCCCCGAGGAGTCGACACAGGTCGATCGCGGCGCCGACGGAGATCCGGATCCCGGGCACCGTCGCCGATCTGGCCCTGCCGTCCACGACGGCACGGATGCCGATCCGGTGGGACAGCCTGTAGCCGGAGAGGAACTCCACCACCGCATCCGGGGCCCCGGCACGGCCCACGGCCGTCACCGCGGCAGCCGGCGCCACCGAGTGCGGTCGACGCAACCCCGTGTCGCACCACAACCCCACGACCCCGGACTGCCACACGGCGTGGAGACGGGGATCGGCGGACTGGGTCACGACGACATGTAAGCACGCCCGTCCGACACGGCACTCCGGTGCGGTGCCGGGCCGGGGCCCCGACGGCCCTTCCACACCCCGGTTACCCACACCCCCGGCGCCTCCACAGGCCCGGGACCGGGACCACCGTCTGACGGCCTCCGGGGGCGTGGGGCCACCCATAATCGCCCCGTGACCGACCACGTGCCCGCCGGACCCCGACCCGGGGCATCCGGGCGGGTCGTCCCCCCGGTCGGCCCCAGGGCACTCGGCCTCACGCTCGCGATCGTGGCGGCGATCTGCGGCGTGATGTGGTGGGGCGACCCGCGGGCCTCGGCCCCCGGCAGCCCCGGACGGGACCTCGTCGAGCCCCTGCTCGAGCGGGTCGACGTGGTCCCCGAGCGGGTCACGGTGCCCGGGTACGAGCGGGCGTGTTCCGGGGCGTCGGCGTGCGTGTTCGGTCCGGCCTGGAGCGACGCGACGGGAGCACCGGGTTCGGGGAACGGCTGCTCGACGCGCCACGACGTGCTGGCCCGAGACCTCCGGGGGGCCACGCCGGAAGCCGCGTCGGGGTGCTCCGTCGACGGCGGGATCCTGGTGGATCCCTACACCGGCCGGGTGGTCGATGTCGGGGCCTCCGGTCTCCGGGGGATCCACGTGGATCACGTGTTCCCCCTCTCCGCGGCATGGGACCTCGGAGCGTGGAGTTGGTCAGCCGAGCGGCGCGCCGCGTTCGCCAACGACGTCGACCGCAACCTCCTCGCGGTGACCGGGTCCGTGAACAGCAGGAAGAGCGACCTGACGCCGGAGGAGTGGATCCCCCCGGACCCCGGCAGGCACTGCTTCTACGCGGCCCGATACCTCACCGCGGCGGTCGCGTACGGCCTTCCGGTGACCCAGGGCGACCTGGAGGTACTGCAGGAGGCGGTACGCCGCTGCCCTCCCGGCCGGTGACGGTGGGAGGGCAGCGGCGTGGACCCGCCCGGGTCGGGACCAGGC
>NZ_JAALDZ010000134.1:0-20456 GCF_014145125.1 Dietzia sp. CQ4
CGACGGGCTGTTCCACTTCGGCGACGTGATCGAGATGCGCGACACCGCCGGCGACACCGTCGCCAGGGGGATCGCCCAGTACGACTCGATCGAGGTGCGCTCCCGGCTGGCCGAACGCGCGTCCGGCACCGGCACCACGGGCCAGGGTCGTCCTCTCGTGCACGCCGACGACCTGGTGGCGCTGTGATGATGGCGCTGTGATGATGGCGCTGGGATGATGGCGCTGGGATGATTGCGCTGTGATGAGGGCGCTGTGGTGATCCTGTGGCGCGCTGACGACGCTCCGGCTCTCTAGAGGTCGATCCTGCCCTCGGTATGGACCGGGGTGACCGTGCCCTCGGCGAGGTTGTACAGCGCCCCGACGATCGCGGTGCGTCCCCGGGAGATCGCGCGGTCCACCGCCGAGGACTTCTCGCGGATCGCCGTGACCGCCTGGCGCACGTTCTCGATCACCACGTCCTCGTATCCGGCCGCGGGGTCCCGCCGGGCCTCGAACACGGCCGGGGCGATCCGCTCCACCACGTCGCGCAAATATCCCGACGGGGTGGTGTGCGTGTCGACGGCGTTGATCGCCGCGCCCACGGCGCCGCACGAGGTGTGCCCGAGCACCAGCGTCAGCGGGATGCCCAGCACGTCCACACCGAACTCGATCGAGCCCAGTACCGACGGGTCCACGATGTGGCCGGCGTTGCGGATGACGAACAGGTCGCCGAGGCCCTGGTCGAAGACGACCTCGGCGGGCACCCGCGAGTCGGCGCAGCCGAAGACCATCCCGAAGGGGTGCTGCTGGCCGGTGAGTTCGGCGCGGCGTGCGGGGTCCTGGTGGGCGTGCAGGCCCGCACCGTCGACGTAGCGGCGGTTTCCGTCGAGTAGCCGCTGCAGAGCGGCGTCGGGGGTCAGGTCTGTGCTCATCCCTGCAGTCTGCCGCTCTGCTCGCGCAGTTCGCCTACAGGGCCCGGTCGACGAGGGCCAACACCTCGATGCAGTCGCCGTCGACCGTCAGCGTGGCTTCGGCGTGCGCCCGGGTGTGGCCGCGGTTGACCACGGCCACGGGGGTGCCGGTGGTCACCGCGCGCCGCACGAACCGGTATCCCGACCGGACGGTGAGGGAGGACCCCACGACGACGACGAGGTCGGACCCGTCGACCAGGGCGTTGGCCTCCGCCACCCGGTGCGCCGGGACGTTCTCCCCGAAGTAGACGATGTCGGGCTTGAGCACGCCCGAGCAGCGGCGGCAGTCCACCATGCGGAAGTCCGCGGTGTCGTCGAGGACCGCATCGGCGTCCGGGGCGACCTCGATGGCACCGCGAGTGGCGACCCGCTCCGCGAAGCCGGGGTTGAGACGGTCGAGATCCTCGTGCAGAGCCCATCTGCTCTGGCGCAGGCCACAGTCGAGACAGGTGACCACGGCGTAGCTGCCGTGCAGGTCCACGAGCCGGCGACTGCCGGCCTTGAGGTGGAGCAGGTCCACGTTCTGGGTGATGACGCCGCTGACCAGGCCCCGGCGTTCCCAGTCGGCCACCAGCGCGTGGGCCGCGTTGGGCCGCGCGGCCTCCATGTGTCGCCAACCCAGGTGGTTGCGGGCCCAGTAGTGGCGGCGGTACCCGGGGTCCCCGACGAACTCCTGGAAGGTCATGGGGGTCCGGGCGGGGGAGTCCGGTCCGCGGTAGTCGGGGATCCCGGAGGGGGTGGAGATCCCCGCCCCGGTGAGGATCGTCGCCCTCCGGCCCCGCATGAGGTCCGCCAACGCCGTGGCCCGCGCCGGCAGATCCCGGTCCGGGTCGGTGCGCGCGGCGGGAGTCCAGGCGGTGTCCCGGATCCTCATCCCGGGACGCCTCCCGGACCCGTCGGGTCGTGGGCGCACACCACCCGCAGGTCCCCGACGCGGCGCCCGGCCAGTACCGCGAGGCGCTCGTGGGTCAACTCGACGGCCGACGGGACCAGCGACAGGGCACGTTCGGCGACAGCGATCGCCCTCGGGTAGCCGACCGACGGGTCGATCTGACCGCGCAGGTAGAACGCGTCCCCGGCGTGCAGGACGTCGACCTCGCCGGGGTCCCGCGGATCGCCGGGGACCAGGACGCCGGCGTGCCCCACGGTGTGGCCCGGCAGATCGACCAGGGCCATCCCCTCGAGCACGTGGTCCAGGGGATGCACACGGAAGCCCTCCCACCGGTCGGTCCCGTAGGTGTACTCGGTGAACGCCGGGCCGTGCGCCCACTGGGCGCGGCGGTAGCGACGCCGCTCGATCCAGCGCGGGGTGCGCACCGCCCACGTCAGGGCCTCGGAGGCCACGTGTACTTCCGCCCCGGGGAAGTCGGCGAGCCCGCCGATGTGGTCGAAATCCATGTGGGTGAGCACGATGTGGCGCACCTCGCGGGGGTCGAACCCCATGGCCTCGATGCGCCGGTAGGCGGTCTCGGACGGGTCGAGTCGGGGGCGCATCGCGTGTCGTGAGGGACCCAGCCGGGCGGCGGGGTCGGCGATGTCGTGGAGCCCGATGCCGGTGTCCACCAGCACCAGACCCTCCGGGGCCTCCACCAGCAGTACGCGGGTCGGGACCCGTCCGGCGAACGTCCCGCAGTTCATCTGGTGGATCCGCATGTCGGCCACGGTACCGTGGCCGCGTGAGTCGAGACGGCGTGCTGGACCCGCGTCCGCTGGTTCGCGTCGCGGTGGACCCCGGCCTCGTCGCGTCGTCCGGGGCGTGGCCGTATTCGGTACCCGCGGTGGCCGATCTCGTGCGGGACGGGCTGGAGCTCGACGACCTCACCGTCCTGGTGGGGGAGAACGGGTCCGGCAAGTCCACGATCGTCGAGGCCGTGGCCATGGCGTTCGGCCTGAACGCCGAGGGCGGGTCCACCGGGGCCCGGAACTCCACGTGGGCGTCGGAGTCCCCGTTGCACGAGGCGCTGCGGTTGGTGCGCGGGGGCGGGGCGCCGCGGTGGGGCTACTTCGTGCGGGCCGAGACCATGCACGGGTTGTTCACCTACCTGCAGTCGTCGGGGCCGGGTCAGGACTTCCACGCGCGCAGTCACGGCGAGGCGTTCTGGGACCTGGTGGACTCCTCCCGGTTCTCCGGCGGCGGGTTGTTCGTGTTGGACGAGCCCGAGGCGGGACTGTCCTTCGACGCCCAGCTCCGCCTGGTCGCGCAGTTGCTCGAGCTGGCCGACCGACGGGGGGCACAGGTGCTCATGGCCACCCACTCCCCGATCCTGGCCTCCGTGCCGGGGGCCGCGGTGTACGAGCTGTCGGAGGACGGGATGCACCGCAGTCGCTGGGAGGACCTGGCGATGGTGGACCACCACCGCCGGTATCTCGCGGCCCCGGAGCGGTATCTGCGTCATCTGTTGGAGTGACCCGGCACACTGGACCCATGACCAACTCCGCGTCCCGTCCCGCCCGTACCGCCGGGGAGGCCCGGCCCGTCCACCCCGAGTACCCCTCGTACGCCCCGCCGTCCACCTCGACCGCCGCCAACGCCGGGCCGCTGCCGGCACCCGAGCCCGGGTTCACGCCCGACATCATCGTGGTGGGCCACGGCCTGGCGGGGCTGGTCGCCACCTACGAGGCGAGCCGAGCGGGCAAGAAGGTCCTCGTGGTGGACCAGGAGAACGAGAAGAACCTGGGCGGACAGGCCTACTGGTCGCTCGGTGGCCTGTTCATGGTGGACACCCCCGAGCAGCGGCGCATCGGCATCCACGACTCGCTGGACCTGGCGTGGCGAGACTGGCTCGGTTCGGCGGCCTTCGACCGGCCCGAGGACCACTGGCCCCGGCGGTGGGCGCGGGCGTACGTGGAGTTCGCGGCAGGGGAGAAGCGCACGTACCTGAACGAGCTGGGGCTCAAGATCATCCCCACCGTCGGCTGGGCGGAGCGCGGTGGCGGGGACGTGGGAGGCCACGGCAACTCCGTCCCGCGATTCCACGTGACCTGGGGTACCGGGCCCGAGGTGGTGCGCGTCTTCGAGGAGCCGGTCCGCACGGCCGCCGCCGAGGGGCGGGTGCGATTCGCGGTGCGCCACCGCGTCGACGAGATCGTCGTCGAGGACGGGCGGGCCGTGGGCGTCCGCGGCGCCACCCTCGTCCCGTGCGATCTGGACCGGGGCGTGTCCTCCCCCCGCGAGGAGACGGGGACCTTCGAGTTCCGGGGCGGCGCGGTGCTCGTGTCCTCGGGCGGGATCGGCGGCAACCCGGACCTCGTGCGCCGGTACTGGCCGTCGGACCGCCTGGGCGACGCGCCCGGAGACCTCATCCTGGGGGTCCCGGAGCACGTCGACGGCCGCATGCTCGAGATCTCGGGCACGGCCGGGGCGAACCTCATCAACCGCGACCGGATGTGGCACTACACCGAGGGGGTCGCCAACTTCGCCCCCATCTGGCCCTCGCACGCCATCCGCATCATCCCGGGCCCGTCGACGCTGTGGCTGGACGCCACGGGCGCGCGGATGCCGGTGCCGCTGTTCCCGGGCTTCCACACCACCGCGTCCGTCGAGGCCATCCGCCGGACCGGGTACGACCACTCCTGGTTCATCCTGGACTCGGCCATCGCGGAGAAGGAGTTCGTGCTCTCGGGCTCCGAACAGAACCCGGAGATGACCGACAAGGTGGTCAAGAAGTTCCTGTCCCGCGCCAAGAAGGGGCTGCCGCCCTCGGTGGGCGAGTTCGCCGAGAAGGGCGTGGACTGGGTGGTGGCCGATTCCCTGGAGGAGCTGGTGACGGGGATGAACGAGTTGGTCCGCGAAGGAGAGCCCGAGCTCGAGGTGGAGAAGGTACGCGAGTTCGTCCTGGCCATGGACGGACAGATGGACAACCCCTTCGCCAAGGACGCGCAGGTGCAGGCCATCCACAACTCGCGTCGGGTGCTCACCGACAAGCTCACCCGCATCGCCAAGCCGCACAAGCTCCTCGCGGACTCTGGCGTCGGCTCGGGGTCCGCCGCCGGCTCCGGTGGCCCGCTGATCGCGGTCAAGGTGCACCTCATGACCCGCAAGACGCTGGGTGGGATCGAGACCACCCTGGACTCCCAGTGCCTGCGGCCCGACGGTGAACCCTTCCCCGGCCTGTACGCGGCCGGGGAGGTCGCCGGGTTCGGCGGCGGAGGGGTCCACGGGTACAACTCGCTCGAGGGCACCTTCCTCGGTGGCTGCATCTTCTCGGGGATGAAGGCGGGCCGGGCGATGGCGCGCGAGGTCTGACCGGGGTGGGCCGCGCGTGGTCTGACCGAGGTCGGCACCGTGGCTGAGGTGGCCTCCTCCGCGACCCGGATCGGGATCGCCGGGGCGGCGGTCGTCGGTGTGGCCTTCGGTATGGCGCGGTACGTCTACGGACTGACGCTTCCGGACATCCGACAGGAGCTCGGGGTCTCGGAACTGGTGCTGGGGCTCATCGCCAGCGCCACGTTCACCGGTTTCCTCACCGGTCTGGTCCTCGCGGGTCCGCTGGCGGCGCGTCGCGGTGCGCGTGCGCCCACCACGGTCGGCGGGGTCTGTGGCGCATTGGGTGCGGTGATCGTGGTGGTCGCGCAGTCGCCCGGGCTCCTCGCGGCGGGAGCGGTGTTGTGTGGCAGTGCGGGCGGCTGGGTATGGGCGCCGTACTCCGACATCGTGACCCGGACGGTGGCCCCACGCCTGCAGTCCAGGGCCCTGGCGATGATCACCACCGGCACCGGCGCCGGGCTTATCGCGCTGGGTGGGGTGGCGGTGCTCGCCACCCACACGACGTGGCGTCTGGTGTGGGCCGGCGTCGCGGTGGCAGCCGTGCTCGCGGCGGTCCTCAACCTCCTCCTCGTGCCGCGCACCGACCCGACCGGACGCCCACGCGGCCAGCGGAATGTCGCCGCGCCGGCCAGGGCCCTCCCGGTCCCCGCCGGCTACTCGGTCGTCTACTTCGCCGTCGTCGTCATCTACTTCACCTACGCCGCGGACGTCCTCGGCGGCACCGACCTGCCCGCACTCGCGGTTCCGGTCCTCTACGTCCTGATCGGCGCCAGCGGCCTGGTGGCGCTGGCCACCGGCGCCATGGCGGGGCGGTGGGGCAGCACCCGGGTCGCCGCGATGTGCCTGATGACCGTGGCCCTGGCGTTGGTGTTGCTGGGCGCGGCCGGTGATTCCCTCCTCGCCACCGTGGTCTCGGCGTGCGTCTTCGGTGTGGGGTACATGACCGGTTCGGCGGTGCTGGCGGTGTGGACCGCCGAGCGGGTGCCGGACCGCGCGGGAGCGGCGTTCACCGCATGCCTGGTCGTGGGCGCCGTGAGCTCCGTCGTCGCACCGGCGATCGCGGGCACCGTGATCCCGACAGTCGGGCTCGGGACGCTGCTCCTGATCAGTGCCGCGGTCTCCCTGGGCAGTGGGGTGGGGCTGGTGCTGCTCGGCGGAAGCCGCAGGAACGCCACCGCTCCCGTGGCCTGAGAACAGCGGCCCCGACGCCGCTGTGTCCCCGAATCCACCGTGCGGCACGGGCTCGTGCGCGAGGGTGGCAGGCATGCAGAGCGCGGGCGACGTCATGGGCCTCCTCGATCCGTCACGTGTGTCGCCGGGGATCGAGCGGATCGGGGACTCGTCGTTCTACGCGGTCCGGTCCTGGGACCTCATGGTGGAGGCGACGGCCCGGGTCGAGGACTTCTCCTCCAACCTCACCGCGACGATGGTGGTGGCGCCGGACGGGGAAGTCACCGGATTCCCCGTCGCCGAACTCGGGTCCCCCGTGCACGTGCTGGCCACCGCGGACGGTGAGATCCACCGGGCCCACCGGACGCTGGTCATGCCGTCGATCACCCCGCGCAAGCTCCGAGCCTGGAGACCGGTCATCGACACCCGACTGCGCGAACTGTGGGCGGAGGGCCACCGGGACGGTGGCATCGACTGGGTCAAGGACATCGCCGAACGCCTCCCGGCCTCGGTCGTCGCCACCCTCATGGGTCTGCCCCGACAGGACGTCGACAGGCTGTGCCGCTGGGCGTTCGCCAGCACTCGGATGCTGGACGGGATGGTCTCGGCCGACGAGCTCGACGACTCGGTCCGATCGGTCGGGGAACTGATCGAGTACCTCTCCGGCGCGCTCGCAGAAGCGCGGGCCACGCGACCGGCCTCGGTGCTCGGAGACCTCGCCCGACTGGTCGACGACGCAGACATGACGCACGAGGTCGCGGTGCAGGTCCTGGTCCAGCTGGTGGCGGCGGGGATCGAGTCGACGGTCGGGCACCTGGGGTCGCTGGTCTGGCGACTGGGGCAGCACCCGGAGTGGGTGGATCCACTCCGGTCGGACCCCGCCGCGCGTCCGCTCTTCATCGAGGAGACCCTCAGACTGGAGGCACCGTTCCGGGGGCACTATCGCCACGTCACCAGGGACACCGAACTCGGTGGGGTCGATCTCGCCGCCGGTACCCACCTGTTCCTGCTCTGGGGTAGCGCCAACCGTGACGACCGACAGTTCAGCCGACCGGGTCGGTTCATGCCGGACCGGGGGGAGGGCTCGCACCTGTCGTTCGGGCGTGGGATCCACTTCTGCGTGGGCGCGGCGCTCGCGCGGATGGAGTCGCTCGCCGCTCTGGACTTCCTCCTGGGCCTCGACCCGGTCCCCGAGATCGATTCCTCCCACGCCGAGTGTGCTGGTCCGACGACTCCGGACGCTCAGTCTCCGGGTGTGAGACGGCTCAGGGTGTGAGACTGCGGCGCCGATCGCCCCACCCCGACAGGGCCGCGTCCACGTCCGCACGGCACGGCGGTGGTGCTGCGCCGAGGGACGAGCTCATCCGAGGGGCGGCGGCGGGCATCGGGTAGCCGCCCGCGTCGACGAAGGCCCCCCGTTGTACCGCGTGGTCGTGGAGCGTGGCCTCGCGGAGCGAGAGCACCGGTGTGACGCACGCGTCCAGCTCGTCGAAGTCCTCGGCCCAGGCGTCGCGGTCACGCATGGCGAACCGTTGACCGAAGGTCTCGGACAGAGCGTCCCAGTTGGTGGTGTCCCAGCGATCCGGCAGGATGGCGGGATCCAGCCCGAGACCGCGTACGAGGCGGTCGTAGAACACGTCCTCGAGCGCCCCCACCGCGAGGTATCCGCCGTCGGCGCACTCGTAGGCCCGGTAGAACGGCGCCGACCCGTCGAGCAGGTTGGTGCCCCGCCGGGTGGACCACCGGCCGGCGTGCTGCCATGAGCGGACCAGAGCGGTCAGGGAACTCGCGCCGTCCGCCATCGCCGCATCCACCACCTGGCCGCGGCCGGTCCGCTGCCTCTCGTGCAGGGCGGCCAGGATCCCCACCAGCAGGAACATCGACCCACCGCCGAAGTTGCCGACGAGGTTCAGTGGCGGCGACGGCGGTCCGGAAACCGGTCCGAGCTGCCCCAGGGCGCCGGACAGTGCGAGGTAGTTGATGTCGTGTCCGGCCTCGCGGGCCAGCGGTCCCTCCTGGCCCCAACCGCTCATGCGGCCGTAGATCAATCCCGGGTTCTCCTGCTGCCACACGTCGGGGCCGAGACCGAGCTTCTCCATCGTGCCGGGACGGGATCCCTCCATCAGTACGTCGGCGCGGCCCACCAGGTCGCGCACCCGGCGCAGCCCGTCCGGGTCGGTCAGGTCGACCGCGACCTCGGTCCCGCCCCGGAGCATCCCCGAGTTCGCCTCGTCGTTGCCGTCGTCGGCACCCACCGGGACGGGTCGCATCACGCGGATCACGTCGGCGCCGAGGTCCGCCAGCATGAGCCCCGCGTGCAGAAGCGGCCCGATGGCCTCCATCTCGACCACCCGGAGGCCGTCCAGCGGTCCGCCGTGCGGGTCCCGGGCCGCCTCGTCCCGCACGCTCACCGTCCGGTGGTGAGGGCCGGGGACGATCCGGCGTGGACCGGCTCGGTGTGGAAGTCCGCCGGGTCGACCGCGTTGGTCATGGCCCAGTAGTCGTTGATGCGCCAGGGGAGCACCGACACGACGCGACCATCCGGGTTGCGGTACCAGTTCTCCATCGCCGGATGGGTCCACACCATCTGCGCGTGCTGCCGATCGACGGCCTCGTTGTATCGATCGTTGACCTCACTCCGGCACTCCAGCGTGCCGAGGTTCTGCGACCGCATCAGCTCCACGGCGTCCATGATGTACCTGACCTGGCACTCCAGGATCGTGATGAAGCTCCCCCCGTGGCCGAGGCCCGTGTTGGGCCCGGTCATGATGAAGAAGTTGGGGAAATCGGGGACCGTGATCCCCAGGTAGGCGCGCGCGTCGTGTTCTCCCCAGATCTCCCGGGTGGAGCGGCCCGATCGACCCACGATGTCCATCGGGTGCAGGATCCGCACACTGTGGAAGCCGGTCGCCATGACGATGATGTCAAGCTCGTGCTCGACGCCGTCGGAGTCGGTAAGACCCGAGGGGGTGACCGCCCGGACCCCGCGGGGGACCAGGGTGACCTGGGGCTTACGCAGCATCGCGAACCACCCGTTGTCCAGCAACATCCGCTTGCCGAAGGGGGGATAGTCCGGCAGCGACGCCTCGATGAGGTCGTCGCGGTCGCCCAGTAGATCGCGGAGATAGCGTTCGTAGAACTTGCGGTGACCGTGGTTGGTCGCGTTGATCGAGGCGCTCGGCTCCGGCCACTCGGGGTCCACCTGGAGGGTCGGGTACACCTTGTCGTTGAAGATCCACGAGAGCCTGGCGCGGTACCACTCCCGGTACCCGGGGACGTGGTCCATCAGCCAGTGCACGTCCTCGTGGATGGGCGCGAAGTAGTCGTCGTTGGGGGCGATCCACTGGGGCGAGCGTTGGAAGACCGTCAGGGATCCGACACGGTCAACGATGGCCGGCCCGATCTGCATGGCACTGGCGCCCGCCCCGACGATGCCCACCCTCTTGCCCCGGAGGGCGTCAGGATCGTCCAGCTCACTCGGCCACTCGGCGGAATGGAAGAGGCGACCCCCGAAGCTCTCCAGGCCCGGGAGGTCCGGGACCTTGGGGCGGTTGAGCAGGCCGACGGCGCTGATCAGGATCGGTGCCCGGAGGACCTCCGACCCGCCGTCGGGCCGCCGGACCGTCACCCTCCAGGACTGCCCGGGTTCATCGAACTCCGCGCGCGTCACCTCGTGGCGGAAGCGGACGTGCCGCCGGATGTCGTTCGCCTCGGCGAAGTCCTCGAGGTAGCCCTGGACCTCATCGCGCTTACCGAAGTGCGTGGACCAGTTGTGGTGGAACGAGGAGATCGAATAGAGGTGGCTGGGGGTGTCCACCCCGGCGCCGGGATAGCGGTTCTCCCACCAGGAACCCCCGACGTCCTCGTTCTTCTCCAGGATCACGTGGGGGATCCCGGCCCGGGTGAACTCCACGGAGGCGAGCATCCCCGCGATGCCGGCACCGATCACGATGGCGTGGAGACGCTCGTCGGGTTCGGCGGCGGCCGGCGCGATCGGCGGCCCGTTGACGATCTCCGCCATCATCGGCGCGAAGTCCGGCGGCACGGTCTCACCGCAGGTGAAGTTGAGCAACCGTTCGACGTCCGGGCCGTCCATCTCCCGTCGGGAGGGCTCATCCGACTCCCACCAGCGCTCGACCGCGTCGACCAGCGCCTCCCGGATCTCTTCCTGGACCTCGTCCGGAAGACCGCCGGTCGAGTTGTCGTCCATGCCCCGGCTGCGGGTGGGCTGGTAGCGGGGGGCCATCCACCGCTCGTCGGCCGTCAACTCGAGCAGGACGGCGAGCATGGTCGGGACGTTGCCCCGGCGTACCGCCGAGCGGAGTCGGCGACGATCCGAATCAGTGACTGTGGTCATACTCCGCAGACTAACAGCAGTTAGTCAGACGGCCAAGGGTTCGGAGAACTCCTCTGGACAAGTTGGGAACACTCTCGTCTGCTTCGGGGTTGACCGCGTTCGCCCGCGATGCAAGTATGAGCCAGATCATACTAACGGCGGTAAGTAGTGCGGGAGAGCGAGAAATCATGGAACAGCCGGTACGTGTCGAGTCGAGTGTCACCGATCCGCGCCAGCCCTCGGGGACCGGTGGCGCCCCGGGCCACCGCCTGACCTCGGTTCAGTCCGCTCCCCTGGGACGGGCGACCCTGGGTGACCAGCTCCGCCGTCATGCGCAGAGCCGGGCAGGCAAAGCCGCGATCGTCTCCTACGCACCCGGTGGCGGTCGGACCGTGACCACCTACGGTGAGCTCGACCGGGGCGCCAACCGGGCCGCCCACATGCTCCTCGGGCTCGGTGTGGCCCGCGGCGACCGGGTCGCGGTGATGGCGCGCAACCGTGTGGAGTCGGTCATCGCCTACTACGGAATTCTCAAGATCGGCGCCGCCTACTCCGGGATCAACGTGTTGTTGGGCACGGGCGAGGTGGCGCAACAGCTCGCCCACCTCGAGCCCGCCGCGGTGGTCGTGGCCGCGGAGTTCCTCCCGGTGGTCCGTGCGGCGCTCGGTGAGTCGGAGAACCGGCCCGAGATCGTCGTCCTCGACTGCACGGGACCCGACGGTACGGAGTCCGTGAGCACGGACGAGACGGGCTGCCACGACTTCGACCGCCACCTCGGGTCCTCCCCGGACACGGAGCCCGAGTGTGACATCGACGAGCTCGACCTCGCGATGATCGTCTACACGAGCGGGACCGAGGCGGCACCGAAGGGGGTCATGTTGCCGCACCGCAACTACCTGATCTCCACCGCACCCGCGTACACGTGGGGACTGCGCTGCCTGGACGACGACGTCTGGTTGTTCGTCATGCCGTTCCACACCATCGCCGGGATCGGGTCCCTGACCTCCCTCATCCTCCTGGGCGCGACCCTCGTCCTGCCGGCCAGCCTCGCGCCCGCCGACGTGTTGACCATGATCAGGACAGAGCAGATCACGGTCCTGGCCCAGACGCCGACGTTCTTCATCTCCCTGGCGGACCATCCGGGCTTCGGGCCCGATGCGGTGGGGACCATCCAGCGGTGTCTGACCTACGGGGGACAGGTCTCCCCGCGGACGGTGGACGCATGGCACCGCGCCGCCCCGTCGTCGATCTGGGGAACCTACTGGGGGCAGTCGGAACTGACCCAGTTGGGGTCGGTCGGCTGGTTCAAGCAACTCGAGGACGTTCCCGGGCAGGACCCCACCTGGATCGGTAAACCGGTCGGCCATCTGGAGGTCAGGGTGGTCGACGCCGACGGGAACGAGGCGGAGAGCGGGGAGCTCCTGTGTCGCACCCCGTCGGTGATGGCGGGGTACTACAAGGATCCCGAGAAGACCGCCGCGGTCCTCGACGGCGGCTGGCTCCACACCGGTGACATCGTCCGACGCGACGCCGAGGGCAACATGTTCTTCCTCGACCGCAACAAGGACATGATCAAGACGGGGGGATACAACGTGTCCTCCCAGGAGGTCGAGCGGGTCCTGCAGGCCCATCCCGGGGTGGCGCGCGCCGCCGTCGTCGGTCTCCCGGACGAGTACTGGTCCGAGGCCGTCACCGGCTTCGTCATCGCGGTCGACGGCAGCGACGTGTCGGGTCCGGAGTTGCGAGAGCACTGCAAGACGGTGCTCGCAGGCTATAAGGTCCCCAAGGTGATCACGATCGTGGACGAACTCCCCACGGACCCACAGGGCAAACTGCTCAAGAGAGAGCTACGCCGCCTGCACGCAAAGGACTGAGACGCTGAACACCGAGCCCAGCAGACGCGATTCGATACTGGCCGCGGCGGCCGAGTACTTCGCCGAGCAGGGCTACCACTCGGCGGGGATGCGCGGCATCGCCGATTCGGTGGGGATCAAGGGTGCCAGCCTCTACAACCACTTCAGCTCCAAAGAGGAGATCCTCTACGCGATCGCCCTCAAGATGACCCGGGTCCCGGTGGAGGAGCATCTGCTCGTCCTCGACGAAGCTGGCACGCCGGCCGAGCGGCTCACCTCGCTGGTCGATGTCCACCTCCGCCACCTGGCCGTGAACAGGGTGGAGCATCTGGTGAGCCTGCGGGAGCTCTCGGCGCTGACGGAGGACCACCGTGAGCGCGTGGTCGAGTACCGGAAGTACTACCAGCGGCGGGTGCGCGACGTGATCGCCGCGGGCATCCGCGCCGGCGAGTTCGGTGTCGACGATCCGCTGCGTGCGGCCGTCGCCGTCCTGGACCTCATGAACGGTGTGAGTTGGTGGCTGCGGGACGACTACGACATCGATGCGCTGGTCTCCACCTACGTGGACTACATCGTCAACGGCATCCTCGGGCCCCGGCGCGGGGTCCGGGGCGGCGCGGCGGAGGCGGCCCGATAGCGCTCTCGCACGCCGCGCCCGCGCAGACGGACCGGCCCCCTCCGCCACGGGCGAGAGGGGGCCGGTCCGGTCTGTATCGCTGATCAGAGCGCTCGTCGCAGCAGCGGAACCAGCGCGTCCGCGTTCGCGATCGGGTTCGGGTTGGTCCCGCACCAGATGTCCTTGAAGGTGTACGCCGCCAGGCTGGGGAGATCATCCTCGGACAGCCCGACCTCGCCCAGCGACCGCGGCATGCCGAGTCGCCGGATGAGCGAGTCGGCGAGCTCGTGCGCGGGCGTCTGCGGTTCGCCGAAGGCGACGCTGATCAGGGCCTGGCGATGCTCGTTGACCTCTCGGTTGTACTCCAGGGCGAAGGGCGCCATGACGCACGAGGTGTACCCGTGCGGGACCTTGAACGACCCGCCGAGCGCGTGCCCGACCGCGTGGCTGATGCCCATGTCGAGGCCCGCCACGATCGCGACCATCGAGGACCAGGCCCCGACCTGGCACATCCGCCGGGCCTCCAGGTCGCCCGCGTCCTCCTTCACACGGACGAGTCCTTCCGAGAGCAGGCGGATGGCGTTCATCGCCATCCCGTCGTAGTACCCGTTCGACTCGAGTGATCCCAGGGTCTCGAAGGCGTGGTCCAGGGCGCGCACCCCGGTCGAGAGCCACAGCCATTCCGGCGTGTGCCGCGTGAGCGCGGGATCGAGGATGACGGCCCGCGGGGTCATCGCCGGGTGGACGTAGCCCTCCTTGACGTTGGTCTTCTCGTCCGTCGATCCCGCCAGGGCGTTGAACTCGCCGCCGGCGAGGGTGGTGGGCGCCACGACCACGGGGATGCTCGGAGCCGAGAAGCTCGGGGCGGTCACCGAGGTGTCCGGATTGACCTGGAGGTGGTAGCCGTCCATATCGGACGCCTCGCGGATCCCGTGCTCCAGCGTGACCGCGAGGATCTTGGTCAGGTCCGTCGCCGACCCGCCGCCGACGCACAGCAGCATGTCCGGGTCCGCCTCGGCCGCGACCAGGGTCGCCGCGATGACGTCCTCGCGGGGAACGTGGGGCCGGACCGCGTCGAACAGGCCGACGAAGCGCTCGCCCAGCGCCTCGATCACCCGCTGGATCTCGTCGGTCTGGGAGTTCAGGGTCCCACTGCAGACCACGAAGACACGGCTCGCGCCGAGCAACTCCGCTTCCTGCGCCGCGGCCTCCGCGACCGGGGTCCCGATGTGGACTCTCTCCATGGAGGACAGAGAGATGAGTGATGACTGCACGGCGTTACCGTCCTTCGTTGTGGTCCTCGACCCGTGGCGTCGTCAGGAGCGTTCCGGCACTCCTGAGATGACGTCGGGGTTCGAGTGGGAATCGGGCGCAGCGCGGTCAGTGACGTTCCGCCCGTGGCTAACAGTCGTTATCCTACATCAGGATTGTGGCGTGGGCCACAGTTGGCGGTGATCTGTCTCCGGCAGTGCGAGGCACGGGATGCACTGCGCCGATGGCGGCGGTGTCGCCAGGACTTTTGCGGGAGTGGTCGCGGTCGGAGGGTGGGGGCCATCGCAGCGACATCGCCGTGGGGGAGTCGTTCCCCGGCGTCGATTCCCGCCTCGGCCTGTGCCTAACGGCGGATCGTCTATTGGTGGGGGTATGACGGGTTCAGAGACCTCCGTCCGGAATCGTGGGTCTACAGTCTGTGGTCGTGACTGGTGGTGACAGGCGGGTGTGGCCGTCCGGGGTGCGGCGGTTGTCCGGGTGGGTGGTGTTGAGCCCGGTCCGGGTCGTGGCGATGAGTTTCGCCGCGGCGATAGCGGTGGGAACCGCGTTGTTGCTCCTCCCCGGAGCCGTCGAGCCCGGTGGCGGCACCGGGGTGACGGAGGCGCTGTTCACGGCGACCTCGGCGATGTGCCTGACCGGGTTGATCGTCGTGGACACCCCTGTGCACTGGTCAGGGTTCGGGCAGGTGGTCATCCTCGCCCTGATCCAGGTCGGAGGCCTGGGAATCATGACCATGGCGTCGATGGTCGGACTGATGTTGGCCGATCAGATCGGCCTCAAGGCCCGGATGAACACCGCAGCCGAAGCGCGGGCCTCCGAACTCGGCGACGTCCGCGACGTCGTCGTCGGTGTGATCCGGTTGAGCATCCTGATCGAGCTCGTCACCGCGGCCGCGCTGACCGTCCGTTTCGCCCTGGGCTACGACGAACCGGTGCTGCGGGCGCTGTGGCTCGGGGTGTTCCACGCCATCTCGGCGTTCAACAACGCCGGGTTCGCCCTCTACAGCGACAACATGATCGGGTTCGCCACCGATCCGTGGATCTGCGTTCCGCTGATGATCGCGGTCATCCTGGGCGGCCTCGGGTTCCCGGTCCTGTTCGAGGTGGGCCGCCGGCTGCGGCGGACCACGCCGAGGAGCCGGTCACGGGCGGGGTGGACCCTGCACACACGACTGACCGTCTCGGTCACGGCGGTGCTGTTGGCTCTCGGCTTCGGCGCGGTCCTCGCGTTGGAGTGGGCCCGCACCCTCCAGGACTACGGTGCGGCGCAGAAGGTCCTGGTGGCGGCGTTCCAGGGCGTGATGCCCCGGACGGCCGGGTTCAACAGCGTCGACTACGCGGACCTGGACGACGCGACGCTGCTCGTCACCGATGTGTTGATGTTCATCGGCGGGGGCAGCGGCGGGACCGCCGGCGGGATCAAGGTGACGACCTTCGCCCTGTTGCTGTTCATCATCATCGCCGAGGTCCGTGGTGAGCGGTCGGTGACCATTCTCGATCGTCGCGTGGACACCCGGGTGCAGCGCCAGGCACTCGCGGTGGCGTTGATCGGGATCGGGCTCGTCATGACCTCGACCATCGTGCTGCTGGCCGGGACTCCCTTCGGTCTCAACGAGCTGCTGTTCGAGGTCACCTCGGCGTTCGCCACGGTGGGGTTGTCCACGGGGATCACCGCCGAGCTTCCCCACTGGGGCCAGTGGATACTGATACTGCTGATGTACCTGGGTCGAATCGGCCCGATCACCATGGTCAGTGCTCTGGCCGCGCGACAGCGTGGCCGTCGGTACGACCTCCCCGCAGAGAGGCCCCTCATTGGCTAGACGACGAGCCCCCGATGCTGTCGTGGTCCTGGGACTGGGCCGGTTCGGCAAGTCCCTGGCCCTGGAACTGATGGCGCAGGGCGCCGAGGTCCTGGGCGTGGACTCCAGCGACGCCGTGGTGCAGAAGATCTCCCACCGTCTGACCCACGCGGTGGTGGCGGACACCACCGACGACGAATCACTGCGCCAGTTGTCGGTCCACCAGTTTGACCGCGCGGTCGTGGGAATGGGCTCGGATCTCGAGGCCAGCCTGCTCACCGCGTCGGTTCTCATCAACCTGGGCGTGCCCAACATCTGGGCCAAGGCCACCAGCAACTCCCACGCCAAGATCCTGACCCAGATCGGCGTCCACCATGTCGTGCGACCCGAGCACGACATGGGTAAACGGGTGGCTCACCTGGTGCGGGGCCGGATGATCGACTACATCGAGTTCGACGACGGCTTCGCCATGGTCAAGACCTCCGCCCCCACCTTCGCTCTCGGCCAGCCGCTCGGACAGAGCAGCATCCGCACCGACTTCGGCGTCACCGTGGTCGCCATCAAACGGCCGGGGGAGGGGTTCACCTACGCCACCGCCGAGACGGTTCTCACCGCGGGCGACACGATCATCGTCTCCGGCCGGGTACGCGACACCGAACGGTTCGCCGAGCTGTCCTGACCACGGTTCCGTCGCCGGGGTGGACCGCGGACCCGAGCCACGCCGATGCGCGGCCCCGTGTCAGGCAGCGCTACTCGTCCGGGACGAGGTGTCGTCGCACCTGTCTCCGTCCCCGGATCACCCCGAGTTCGTAGGTGGCCAGCACGATCAGCCACACCGCGGTGAAGGGGATGACGAACCAGAGCATCGCGGTGCTGAACGGCTCCAGGGCGTCGTGGTCGGACGCCTGGAGCACCACGTAGGCGATGTAGGCCGCGTAGAACCCGGCGAAGAGGAGCCCCTCCCAGCGCTTGATCGCCATGCCGGTGAAGGCGATGGGCAACAGGGCCAGCGCCACCGCCACCATGATCGGCAGGTCGAAGCGGATGGCGCCCGCCGCGACCTCGATGGGCGTGATGAGCGAGGTGATCCCGAGAACGGCACCGATGTTGAACATATTGCTGCCGACGATGTTGCCGACGGCGAGGTCGCGCTCCCCCCGGAACGCGGCCACGAGGCTGGTCGCGAGTTCGGGGAGTGACGTGCCGATCGCCACCACCGTGAGGCCGATGACCAGATCGCTCATGCCCCAGGCCGCCGCCAGATCGCTCGCCGCGGTGACCAAGAGTCTCGCGCCCACGACCAGCATGAGCACACCCAGCGCCACCATCGCGCTGCTCTTGAGCACAGAGTGCGACGCCCCGTCCTCGGCCGGGTCCACGTCGACCGCGCCCGCTGCGCTCTCCGGCGTACCCGCGCCCGCTGCGCTCTGCTCGCCCGTCGCGCCCTCCGCGTGCTCCTCGGTCGGCTCGTCCTGCGCCGTGCTGGTCGGGTCGGCGGCGCGCCTTCGCGAGATGATGACGGTCGCCACCACGTAGGCCACCACCCCGGCGAACAGCAGCAGTCCGTCGAGGGAACTGATCACCCCGTCCAGTGCCACCACCAACAGCAGTACGGAGAACCCCACCATGATGGGGATGTCGACGCGGACGATGCGGGATTTCGCGAGCAGCGGGGCGATCAACGCCGTGAGACCCAGGATGAGCAGCACGTTCGCGATGTTGCTGCCCACCACGTTTCCGACCGCCAGGCCCGGGTGGCCGCTGAGGGCGGCGTCGACACTCACCGCCAGTTCCGGTGTCGAGGTGGCAAAGGCGACGACGGTCAACCCCACCACCAGCGGCGAGATCCCCAGGCTGACGGCCAGCCTGCCGGCCCCCCGGACGAGTGACTCCCCGCCCGCGACGAGGAGGACGAACCCGACCGCGAGGGCGGCCACCGTCAGGGCGCTCATGCGAGCTCCCGGGTGTCGGAGGTGGCGAACCCGGGCCCGAGGCGCCGTGGCGGAGACGCTGAGAAGTCCATGGCCGCGATTATCCCGTGTCGACGGCTCGTCCGCTGCTGCACACTCGTCGGGTCAGCCGGCGGTGGCCACCGCCAGCGGGAGGACGGCCGGGGCCCCGGCGGACCGCAGATGCCTGGCGGACTCCGTGGCCGTCCAGCCCGTCCCGAACAGATCGGTGACCAGCAGGACGGGCCCGGTGGGGTCGATCTCCGGGCCGGTCAGCGTGCCCCACAGCTGGGCGACCCGGTAGGCCGAGTTCTGGGCGGTCACCGCGGGGAGCGCGGCGTCTCGGGTGAGTTCCCCGAGGTGGTCCATCCGGCCCATCTGCGCGAGCGCGCGGGCCAGACTCCCCACGAGGAGCGGTCGCTCGCCCGTGAGCAGGGCCACCACGCCGGTGGGGCGTTCCTCCCACCCCCAGTCGCGCAGAACCGGAACGCAGGCACGGACCACCCAGTCGGGCGCCTCCTGGTCGGGCCCGGCGAGCAGCCCGCGAAGCTTCTGGCCCAGGCCGAGGTCGGTCAGTCGGGCCAACGCGCGGCCCTCGGCGGGGCCGTCGGAGATCTTGCCCTTCAGCGGCACGTCCAGCCGCGCGAGCCCGGTGGGCCACTGGCGTCGCGGAGGTAGGACCACGCCCGGGCGCTCCAGAGCCTCGCGTGCCCGGGTCAGCGCACCGTCGTCGACTGAGGTCGACCTGCGATCGCCGGTGCAGTTGTCGCATCGTCCGCATCCGCCGGAGGTCGGGTCGAGAGTGGGGTCGTCGAGTTGCGTGCGCAGGAACTCCATCCGGCAGGAGCCGGTCCGCTCGTACGCGATCATCGCCTCCTGCTCCGACCGCCGGGCCTCGGCCAGCCCGGCGTAGCGCTGGGCGTCGTAGTGCCACTGTCGTCCTGTGGAGATCCACCCGCCCCGCACGCGCTGGACCGCGCCGTCCACGTCGAGCACCTTGAGCACCATCTCCAGCCGGGTCCGGCCCAGATCGACCGCGGGTTCGAGGGCCTGGGTCGACTGCGGCCGGTCGGGTTCCAGGGCGTCGAGCACCCGGCGGACCACGTCCTCGGGGGGAAAGGCCAGAGACGCGAAGTGGTTCCAGATGGCCCGGTCCTCGGGGCCGGGCAGCAGGACCACCTCGGCCCGGTCGGCCGCACGACCGGCGCGACCGATCTGCTGGTAGTAGGAGATGGGCGACGGCGGGGCTCCGAGGTGGACGACGAAGCCCAGGTCGGGCTTGTCGAATCCCATGCCCAGCGCGGAGGTGGCGACCAGCGCCTTGACCTCGTTGTCCAACAGCGCGCGCTCGAGCTCCTCGCGCTCGCCCGCGTCGGTGCGGCCGGTGTAGGCGCTCACCCGGTGCCCGGCGGAGGTGAGCAACTCGGCCATGTCCTCCGCCGCCGCGACGGTCAGGCTGTAGACGATCCCGCTGCCCGGCAGGGACTCCAGGTTCTCCACCAACCACGCCGCGCGACGCTCCGAGTCGTCGATCGCCACGACCGACAGCCGCAGCGACTCCCTGTCCAACCCACCCCGCAGGACGAGGGTGTCGGACGCCGCGGGGTCACCCTCCTCCGAGTCCGCGCGATCCGGCCCACCCGGCCGTTCGCCCACACCGAGCTGCTGCGCCACGTCGCGCACCACCCGGTCGTTGGCCGTGGCGGTGGTGGCCAACACCGGTACGCCCTCGGGCAGATCGGCCAGCAGCGTGCGGATCCGGCGGTAGTCGGGCCGGAAATCGTGCCCCCAGTCCGAGACGCAGTGGGCCTCGTCGACCACCACCAGTCCGGCGTCCGCGGCCAGCGCGGGCAGCACGGTGTCGCGGAAGTCAGGGTTGTTGAGCCGCTCCGGGCTGACCAGTAGAACGTCCACCTCGCCGGCGCGGACCGAGGCGCGCACGTCGTCCCACTCGGTCATGTTGGCCGAATTGATGGTGGCCGCCCGTACCCCGGCCCGCGCGGCCGCCTCGACCTGGTTCCGCATGAGCGCCAGCAGCGGCGAGACGATCACCGTGGGCCCCGAGCCGAGTTCCCGGAGCAGACGGGCGGCGATGAAGTACACGGCCGACTTGCCCCAGCCGGTGCGCTGCACGACGAGGGCCCGCCGGCGGTCGGCCACGAGCGCCTCGATCGCGGTCCACTGGTCCTCCCGCAGCGCCGCCCCCGGCCCGGCGAGCGCGCCCAACAGTTCGTCGGCGCGCGA